>JAITVR010000206.1 GCA_031285695.1 Prevotellaceae bacterium | reverse complement strand
CAATGACGAGCTGTTTGTAAAAATTCTTGGCAACGAAACCTTTACCCTGTACCTTGTAGAGCACATTTTGCTGCACCCTGCGCCCACTGCCGAGCAGGCGCGCACGCTCTCGGTGGTGCTGCCCTGTTGGAGCGAAAAATTTTACAGCCGCCGCACCGTTGAGCAGCTGCTCGTGGAGCGCCTGCCCGCGCATGTGTCGGTACGCTTTTTGTGGCTTCACGCTGAGCAGCTCTACCGCTTCGAAAAGCTGTACTTCCCCTGGCGCATGGCGCTGGCAGCAGGTAGTGCAGCGCGCGCCGAAGCGCTGGCGCAGCTGCTGAATGAGGAGTTAACCCGCGTCATTGCGAGCGAAGTGTAGCAATCTCAACATCGGGCTTAAGGTTGGCTCCGCTGTTTTTTTTAGGTAAAAATATGTTTTTTCTGTTCACAATAGCCGTTTTTCATGCTCCGAAGGTCCTCGAAATGCTGCCAACGGCGGTTTTCGTGCCGCCGAAGTGCTTCGGAGTGCTGCCAACGGTCGTTTTTACTATTTCGAAGCCCTTTGGTGGTCTTCTACCGCCGTTTTGCACTCGCCGAAGTGCTTTGGTGGTCTTCTACCGCCGTTTTGCACTCGCCAAAGTGCTTTGGTGGTCTTCTACTGCCGTTCGGACGAGGTTCTACCTCGTCCGCGCTATCTCCTCAGGTTGTAACCTGAAGAAATATAAGAGCCGAGGTAGAACCTCGGCTCAACGGGGGAGCAACCCTTACCACGTCATTGCGAGGAGCGAGGCACGAGCAACGCGGCAACCTCACAATCTGGTTGTCATTCCGCGCTTGACGCGGAATCCCCTAATTGAGGAGATTGCGGGTCGAGCCCGCAATGACAATGTAAGGCTTGAGATTGGCTTCGCCGAGCTTCGCTTCGCTACGGTTGCTTCGCTAAACCCGCTCGCAATGACGGTGGGCGGTTGTCCGTAGGACAGCATATAAATAACCCCCAATGAAGCGTAGCGATTGGGGGGAGAAAGAAATAGTAAGTCATAAATAGCAAATGGAAACCGCCATCGCATACTTTCGTCAGCTGCTGCACGCGGCTTTTTCGCGCCACCTGAAGCAAAAGAGCGAGCCGCTGCCGCCCTTCAAAAGCCGGTGGCTGCAAGCCCTTTTGCCCCAAGGCGGCGAGCTGGGTGTAGAGGAGCAGGCGGTGCTGCTCTTGGCCCTCATGCCCCACATCAGCCCCCAAAGCCTCGACCTGTTTTTCTTTAAAAATAAGGATTTGGATATACCCTACACCGAGTTTGGCGGTTGGAAGGGCGCCTCGCACGGCGGTTTTTTACCCACGGGGCAAACGGCTCAATTCTTAATGGACAATGCACAATGCACAACGGACAATGCCACGCCACCATTCATTGTCCATTGTCCATTATCCGTTGTCCATTTGTTTAGCAAGGAGCACTGGTTTTACAAAGAAAACATCTTGCACCTTGAGGGGGCGGGCGAGGGCGAGCCGCTGCTGAGCGGGCGGCTGGTGGTGTCCGAAGAGTTTTTGGCGCGGGCGCTGAGGGGCGGGGAGCAGCAGCCGGAGTACAGCGCAGCCTTTCCTGCCAAGCGCATTACCACGCCGCTGGAGTGGGCGGACTTGGTGCTGCCCTACAACCTGCGCGAGGAGCTGAACGATGTGGTGAGCTGGCTGCGGCATCAGGCCGAAATTTGCGAGCGTTGGCAGCTGGGTAGGATTGTAAAGCAGGGCTACCGCTGCCTGTTTTACGGGCCGCCCGGAACGGGAAAAACCCTTACGGCAACCCTGCTCGGCAAGCAAAACGGCATGGAGGTTTACCGCGTGGATTTATCTATGATAGTGTCGAAGTACATTGGCGAAACGGAGAAAAACTTAGCTAAGGTTTTTGACAAGGCCGAGCATCACAATTGGATACTTTTTTTTGACGAGGCCGACGCCTTGTTTGGGCAGCGCACCGAGGCGGCTTCGTCCAACGATAGGCATGCCAACCAAGAGGTGGCGTACCTCTTGCAGCGCATTGAGGATTTTCCGGGTATGGTTATTTTGGCCACCAACCTCAAGGAAAATATCGACGAGGCGTTTTTTCGCCGCTTTCAATCCTCGCTCTACTTCCCCATGCCCGATGAGGGGCTGCGCTACCAGCTGTGGCAGGGTATGCTGCCGCGCGAGTGGCTTCCGCCGCAGGGTGAGGAGCTGCTGCGCTTGGCGGCGGGCTACATGCTTTCGGGCGGCAGCATGGTCAACGTTATTCAAAGTTGCGCCGTAAAGCTGCACAGCGCACCGCAGCCCCTGCTTACCGAGGCCATGCTGCGGCAGGCCCTGCGCCGCGAGCTGGAAAAGGAGGGGAGCCTAATTAAGAATTAAAAATTAAAAATTAAAAGTGAAGACACACCTACCACGTCATTGCGAGGACTGTGTGGGTTGTCACCCTGGGCCTGTCGAAGGGTGCGGCGAGGGCATTCATGGGAAAACCCACCGCCCCATGCTTCGACAGGCTCAGCATGACAGCTCACGGTGCGACATGCCCTGCAATGTCATACCGTGCTCGACACGGTATCTCTCAATCGGGGGATTGCGGGTCAAGCCCGCAATGACAACGAGAAAATAGAAACATAATAAATAGCAAATAATAAATCGTAAATGATAAAAATACTCATGCTATCGCTATGCACGCTTGCCTTATCATTGTCCGCCTGTGGAGCGTATGATGGCAGGCTGCAGGGCTGCGCCAATGGTATATACTACGCGCCGCACAAGCGTGCGCACGGTAGCGCTACCGATATTCGGCTTACCTGCTACGGGGCGAACAATACCAACGTTTTTATTAACTCGCCGCACCTTATACGGCAGTGCGTAGGCAGCCTTATGACCGCCGCGTATGATTCGGGCGGAAAAGTAAAGGGCATAAACCTCTACTTCCCCGATTTTGATTTTTCGCGTAAGCGCGATATGGCGCAGCTGGCAAAGTCGGTAAGCTTGGTGGCAGATAGCCTTCCCTTTCAGCATATTCGCAACCTTAGCCTCTACTTTTCGTTTGATGCTGCTGTAGGTAGCGCCTACCGAAGCTACCTGTGCGCTCTTACGCACATGGCCGATAGCGTGCTGCTGGTTGGTGCGCGTGGCGACATGGTGCTTGATGTGCTTGACCACAGCG
>JAITVR010000202.1 GCA_031285695.1 Prevotellaceae bacterium | reverse complement strand
GTCGCCGCTGGTTTCGCCGTGCATAAAATCAATGCCGACTTCCAGCTTCAGCAGCCCTGGAATTTTTCCGTTTAGCGCCTCCAGCTTTTCCTTTGCCAGCTGCGCGTTGCTGGCCTTGTCGCTACCCGCAGCAGCTTCTTTCAACTTCCAAGTAACAATATGCTTTACCATAAAAATCAAGAAAAAAAGAAAAAGAGAACAAAAGGAAAAAGGAATATTTCTTCATTCTATTTTTCTGTTTTACTATTTTACTGTTTTACTCCGAATCTTTTATATCTCCTAACGGGTAGAAAGGTATCATATTTTCCGCCATCCACTTGTTCGATTCCACGGGCAATAGCTTCCAGCCCGAGCTGCAAGTTGCAACAATTTCTACAAACGATAATCCTTTTTTTGCTGCCGATTTTTCAAAGGCTTTTTTCAACGCTTTGCGCGCCTGACGCACTGCGCCCGGCGTGTGCACCGCTTGGCGCGTAACGTAGCAGGTGCCCGGCAGCTGCGCCATCATTTCCGATACCTTAAACGGGTAGCCGTTGAGGTCAACTTGCCTGCCATGCGGTGTGGTGGCGGTTTTCATGCCTACCAGCGTGGTGGGCGCCATTTGTCCGCCGGTCATGCCGTAAATACCGTTATTGATAAAAATTACGGTAATGTTGTCGCCGCGGTTGCAGGCGTGAATAATTTCGGCGGTGCCAATGGCGGCCAAGTCGCCATCGCCTTGGTAGGCAAACACGTGCATGTCGGGGTTAACGCGCTTAATGCCGGTGGCCACCGCGGGTGCGCGACCGTGCGCGGCTTCTACCCAATCCACATCAAGGTAGTTGTACAGCAGCACCGAGCAGCCTACGGGCGTAACGCCAATGGTTTGCTCCTGTATTCCCAAATCGTCAATTACCTCGGCCAAAATTTTGTGCACCGTGCCGTGGCTACAGCCCGGGCAGTAGTGCATGGGCGCATCGGTAAGCACCTTGGTTTTGCCGTAGGCAAGATTTTCGGGTTTAATTATTTCTTCTATGGTCATAATTTAATTGATAATTGATAGTTGACTATGGATAATGAAGAAGATTAAGAAGTCTAAGAAGTTTAGGAAGATTTTTTATTCCTAATCTTCTTAATATTCCTAAATTTCATTATTCATTGTCAATTATACATTATTCATTAGTTTTTTCATTGCTTCCACCACTTCACTTGGCGAGTGCACCAGTCCGCCAATGCGGCCAAAGTGTGCAACGGGCAGCGCACCGCCCACGGCTAAGCGAATATCGTATATCATTTGTCCAGCGCTCATTTCTACGCTCAAAATTCCTTTGAGCTGCTTGGCGCGCGCTGCAATTTGTTTTTCGGGAAATGGGAATAGGGTAATGGGGCGCAGCAGGCCAACTTTTACGCCTTCGGCGCGAAGTAGCTCCACTGCTTTTTGCGAAATGCGTGCCGAAATTCCGTAGGCCACAATCAAGTACTCGGCGTCGTCGCAGTACAGCTCTTCGTAGCGCACTTCCTTTTCCTTCATTTCGGCGTACTTGGCTTGCAGCTTGTGGTTAAAGGCTTCGTGCCGCGCAGGGTCGAGCTCTACCGAGGTTACAATGTTGCGATTGCGACCAACCTTTCCGGTTGATGCCCAAGCGCCGGTTTTTTGTACAATTTCTTCCTTAGTTAAACGAGGACGCTGCTCTGCCAGCTCCACCTTTTCCATCATTTGCCCCACAACGCCATCGGCTAAAATGAGCGCAGGATTGCGGTACTTGAAGGCAAGGTCGAAGCCCAAACCTACAAAGTCGTGCATTTCCTGCACCGATGCTGGCGCAAGCACTATGAGGTTGTAGTCGCCGTGGCCGCCGCCCTTGGTGGCCTGAAAGTAGTCCGCCTGCGAGGGCTGAATGGTGCCCAGTCCCGGGCCGCCGCGCGATACGTTTACCACCAAGCAGGGCAGCTCCGCACCTGCAAGGTACGACATGCCTTCGCTCATAAGGCTTATGCCGGGGCTTGACGATGAGGTCATGGCGCGCTTGCCCGTGGCTGCTGCGCCGTACACCATGTTGATGGAGGCAATTTCGCTTTCGGCCTGTAGCACCACCATGCCGGTGGTTTCCCATGGAGCAAGGTCCATGAGCGTTTCCATTACCTCGGATTGTGGAGTTATGGGGTAGCCAAAGTAGGCGTCGCAGCCGTAGCGAATAGCCGCCTCGGCAATTACCTCATTACCCTTCATTAATCGTAGTTCACCCATTTTTTTTCAATTGATAATGAATAATGGATAATGGACAATTTTCGCATTGTCCATTATCCATTGTTAGTTGTCCATTTTTACTTTATAAACGGTTATCACGCTATCCGGGCACACCATGGCGCAGCTGGCGCAGCCGGTGCAGGCCTCGGGGTTGTGCATGTAGGCGTAGCGGTAGCCCTTTCCGTTGACCTCGTCGGCCAGCGCTATAACCTTGGTGGGGCACGATACTATGCATACTTCGCAGCCCTTGCACTTTTCAACGTCCACCACTATTGCTCCTCGAATTTTTGCCATATATAAAAAAGATGTTTCGATATGCGACCTGCGATATTCCGACTCGCAGGTCGGCATATCTTTTGATTTTTGCGAGCCCAAAGGTAATACTTTATTGCTAAAGTTGTGCTTAAATTAGCTTCAATTTGTCCTAAAAGCATGCTTTGCGGTAGTGTCATTGCGGGTCAAGCACGGTATGACAAGCAACGGGCGTGAGATTGCGAGAGACCAACGCCGCAATGCTTCTACAGGCTCAGCATGACAGCAAAGAAACCTAAGGTACATAATTCAACTTTTTCTTTAATCCGAAAACTTTACCAGCATATTGCGGTAGGCCGAAAAGATTTTTGACTTGGATACAAAGCCAACGTAGGCGCTGTTTTCGTCAACTACGGGGAGGTTCCACGCGCCCGATTTTTCAAACTTATCAAGCACCACCTCCATGCTTTCGCCCTCAATAACTACATCGGGGGGGGAGCTCATGTAATCCTCCACGGTGGTGGTTTCGTACAGCTCGGGCTTGAACATTTCCTTGCGCACATCGTCGAGCAGCACAATGCCCATGAGGTGGTTTTCTTGGTCCACCACGGGGAAAACGTTGCGCGTTGATTTTGCCACCACCTTTACCAGTTCTCCGAGCGTGGCGCTAATGTTGGCCGAGCTGAAATCCTGCTCCACCAGCGCATCGGTTTTGAGTAGGGTAAGCACGGCTTTGTCCTTATTTTGCGTACGCAAATCGCCGGTTTGCGCCAAGCGCTTGGTGTAAATGGAGTGCGGCTCGAAGTAGATGATGAGCGTGTACGCCACAATGGACGTGAGCATGAGCGGCATGAG
>JAITVR010000123.1 GCA_031285695.1 Prevotellaceae bacterium | reverse complement strand
ACAGGCAAATCCACCTTGCCAACAAAGCAAATTCCCTGCGAATCCTTTTTATCCGCCGTAGGTAAGTTCAGCCGCTTGGCAATTTCGCGCACCTCGGGCTTCATCATGTGCCCAATGGGAAACATGGCCTTGCTTAGCTGCCGCTGCGACAGCTGGCATAGGAAGTAGCTTTGGTCCTTGTTCGGGTCGGCACCCGCCAATAAATTGAAAGTTGAAAATTGAGAATTGAAAGTGGAGGATTGAGTGTTTTCATTTTCAATTTTCAACTCTCCACTTTCAATTACTCTTGCGTAGTGCCCAGTGGCCACGTAGTCCGCGCCCAAGTCCTCGCAGGCTTTCAGAAAGGCATCGAACTTAATTTCGCGATTGCACAGCACATCGGGGTTGGGTGTGCGCCCTTTTTCGTACTCGGCAAACATGTAGTCCACCACTTTTTTGCGGTAGTCTGCGCTTAAATCTATAAAATGAAAGGGAATATTTAGCTGCTTGGCCACAAGTTTGGCCACGGTAAGGTCGTCCTTCCATGGGCAATCGCCGTGCAGGGTGCCGGTGGTGTCGTGCCAGTTTTGCATAAACATGGCTTCCACCTCGTAGCCCTGCTGCAAAAGCAGGTACGCAGCCACGCTGGAATCCACGCCGCCCGACAGGCCTACTATGACTTTTCCCTTGCTCAATCGTTGAACTGTTGAATTGTTGAATCGTTGAATCGTTGAATGGCTGTAGAATCGGGCTTTAGGTAGTTCATGCCGTCCGTGGCGCGCTGCCTAATGTAGCCCCAGCGCAGCGCCACAAATATGCCCAGCAGCGCAATGGTGATAAGCATTCCCTTTTCGGTAGCCGATAGCGAGCGTTTTTTCATACCTTAACTTTTTGCAGGCACGAAGGTACAAAAAATAGGGGAGCAATAAAAAAATCTTGCCATTTGCTCAAAAATGTGCTATCTTTGCGAGGTTTACGAAAAGCAACACAGGTCATGCTCAAGATATTTGAATACTTTGGTTTCGTTTTCAACTTTTACCCAAACGAGTACGAGCCAATACGCGTGCACGTTACGTACCAAAATTGCGAAGCGGTTTTTGTGCTGACAATGAGTGATGGCGCACTTGAAAAAGTAAGGCACTACCCTAAAGAGGGAGCGAATTCGCTTTTGAAGGAAGATGCCGAAACGGCAGAGCGGTTTATTTGGCGCTACTCAAGCAAGATTGTGAGCAAGTGGATAAAGTTTTTTGTGCTGAAGCAACCGGTAAAAAATATGAACATCACACGAAAGTTGTAACTTTTTTGTAAAATGTTGAAGCTTGTAAAACATATTTCTTTGGTTGCCCTTTGCCTGCTGGTTATTTGCGGAGCGGTGGGCACGCATTTTTATGTGTTTGTATGCTCCAATCAGCACCACGCTACGCAGCTAACGCTTAGCGAAAACCACCACGGCTGCTGCGCTCATGACGGTGAGCAGCACAATGCCGAAACCGAGCGCCACAGCAATGTTGACGGAGGCTGCTGCTCCACCACTTCGCAGCTACTTAGCGTAAGCAGCTTCAACGTTTCGGAGCTGAGCAAACTGGGTAAAATTGCCGTACAGGTCATGCTTTTTGATGCGTGCTGCACCTGCAACGGCGAGTGCTGCCATGCGCCGCGCGCCACTCTTGCATCTTCGTTTTCCTACTCTCCACATTCGCCCAACATATACTCCTACGGGCAGCTGAGGTTATGATTTTTTGCACGCTCTTGTCATTCCGCGCTTGACGCGGAATCTCCCAAATCTGGGGATTGCGGAGCAAGTCCGCAATGACAGAATGGCCAAACTCATAACTTATATTCAGCAATTTTTCAATGAAGCAAAAAATATTTTTAGGGCTTGTGCTGCTGTTTTTTAGCGTACGCGCAAGCGCCCAAAACCTTACCGGCACAGTATTTGGTGCGACCGAAAACGGCAGCGATGAACCGCTTGTAGCCGCCGATGTTTTTTGGATAGGAAGCACAAAAGGAACAGCCACCGACGCCGATGGCAAGTTTGAAATTGCCCGCGAGGAAAAAAATAATCGCCTTGTGGTGGCCTACTACGGCTACAAGGCGGACACTATTACCGTGGGCAGCAGCAATAACCTGACGGTGCGCCTTGCGCCTATCGGCAACGAGCTTGACGAGGTGCTGGTGCAGGGGCGGCAAAGGGGCACGGCAATGTCGAAAATTAACCCCGTTACCACCGAAATAATTTCGTACGCAGGGCTGTGCAAAATGGCCTGCTGCAACCTTGCCGAAAGTTTTGAAAACAGCGCCACCGTTACCGTTGGCTTTAGCGATGCGGTGTCGGGAACGCGGCAAATTCGCATGCTGGGCCTGGCCGGAATTTACACGCAAATGCTCGACGAAAGTCGCCCCATTATGCGTGGACTTTCGGCTACTTACGGCTTGGGCTACACGCCGGGCATGTGGTTGGAGGGCATTCAAGTTTCAAAAGGAACTTCCTCGGTAATAAGTGGATACGAGTCGGTTACGGGGCAAATAAATCTTGAATATCGAAAGCCAACGAGCGAAGATAAGCTGTTTGTAAACGGATATTTCAACAACGAGCTGCGCGGCGAGCTGAACGTGGTGGCCACCTTCAAGCCCACCGAAAAGCTAAGCGGCAACTTGCTTACGCACATTTCGGCCGACAGCAAAATGATGGATTTGAACGACGATGGTTTTGCCGATTTGCCAAAAACGATGCAGGGAAATGTTGCCTCGCGCTGGCTCTACAACTTCGACAACGGCGCGCAGCTGCGCACGGGCGTTCGCTTTTTGTGGGAAGAGCGCGAGTCGGGGCAGCTATCGTTTAACCGCGAGAGCGACCGCAGCGATACCAGCAAGTACGGCAGCTACATTACCAACCGCAACTTCAACGCTTACGCAAAAATCGGAATGCCTTTTGGCGAAAATCCGAAGAACAGCGTTGCGCTGGTGGCGGACTACTCGCTGCACGAAATGAAGTCGTTTTTTGGACAAAAAACGTACAACGCTACCGAGCACTCAACCTACGTGAATGGCTTGGTACAAATGGGTTTTGGCGAATTGCACAGCGCAACTTTTGGCTTCAATGCACGCGCCGATTTTTACGATGAAGAGTACCGCTTTGGCAACCGACAGCAGGCAAATAAATTTTTGCTGCACGAAAATGAATTTGTGCTTGGCGCCTTTGGCGAGTACACCTTTAGCGTGGCCGAGCAGCTTACCGCCATTGCCGGCTTGCGTGCCGATAACAACAACTTGTACGGCGCATTTGTAACGCCGCGCGCGCACATTAAGTACAATATTTTGCCTACGCTGGTGGCGCGAGCCTCGGTGGGGCGAGGCTTGCGTTCGCCCAACATTATTACCGACAATATTTGGATAATGGCCAATCAGCGCGAAATTGTGGTGGAAAACAAACCAAAAATGGAGGACGCGTGGACCTTTGGCGCAAGCCTTACAAAATATTTTAGGCTAAATGATGTGGAAAAAGCTTCGGTAAGCCTTGATGTTTTTCGCACGCAATTTGCCAACCAAATTATTGTTGACCAAGAGGTAAGCGGCAAGCAAATTTTGGTGTACAACCTCAAGGGAAAATCGTTTGCCAACAATTTTCAAGTTGATGTAAACACCGAACCCGTTGAGCGGCTTGGCATTTTTGCCACGTTTCGCTACAGCGATACCAAGGTTGATTTGAAGGAAATGGGCTTTGTGCGCAAGCCTCTGGTGGATAATTTTAAGGGCTTGCTTAGCGTTTCGTACGCCACAAAATTCAACAAGTGGATGTTCGATGTTACCGCGCAGCTCAACGGCCAGAGCCGCCTGCCGAGTAGCACGTATGTAACATATGATTACGCTGCGGAGGAATATTCGCCCATTTACCCCATGTTTTTTGCGCAGGTTACAAAGCGTTTTCGCAACTTAGATATTTACCTTGGCTGCGAAAATATTGGCAACTACATGCAGGAAAATCCGATTATTTACGCCGGCCAGCCAAGTAACGAAAACTTCAACGCCAGCGTAATTTGGGGGCCGCTTATGGGGCGAAAATTTTACGCAGGATTTAGGTGGACGCTTTAATTGAAAGTTGAGAATTGAAAGTTAAAAACCACGTCATTGCGAGCGGGTTTAGCGAAGCAATCTCCAACCAATGGCTTGAGATTGCCGTGTTGCTCGTACCTCGCTCCTCGCAATGACGTGGTAAACTTGAAAAAGTAATTTTATGAAAATAAATACAAACGCTTGGAACAAAATTCGGTACAGCATATACGCGCCAATTTATCCATTTCTTATAAAAGTTG
>JAITVR010000197.1 GCA_031285695.1 Prevotellaceae bacterium | reverse complement strand
TTGGCATCGTAGGCCAAGGCCTTGCCCGTTTTGTAGCGCAGGTTGGTGGAGGTGTTGCGGTCGCCCACAATTTTTACGGGGTTGTTTACGCGCACCGTGCCGTGGTCGGTGGAAATGATGACCTTGAATTTTCGCTCCGCTAATTCTTTGAGCAGCTCCAGCAAATCCGAGTGCTCAAACCACGAGCGGGTAAGCGAGCGGTAGGCCGATTCGTCATCGGCGAGCTCGCGCACAATTTCGCTGCTGGTGCGCGCGTGCGAAATTACATCGACAAAATTATAGACAATGACGGCGAAGCTGCACGTGTCGAGCTTGCTGATTTCGCTCAGCATTTGCTTGCCGGTATCGTGCCCCACAATTTTTTTGAAGCAAAAATCGGAGGCAACTCCCAAGCGCTGCATTTGTCGGCGAAGAAATTCTTCCTCAAACTGATTTTTTCCGCCTTCTTCCTCATCGTTGAGCCAAAAATCGGGCGAAACTTTTTCGATTTCCGAAGGCATAAGTCCCGAAAAAATGGCGTTGCGCGCGTACTGCGTGGCGGTGGGTAAAATACTACAGTACAGCTCATCACTTTCAATTTTGAAGAGCTGCGAAATGGTGGGCGCCAGCACGCGCCAGTGGTCAAAGCGCAGGTTGTCGATGAGCAAAAAGGCGACTTTTTCGTTATCTTTTACGTGCGGAAAAACTTTGCTGCGCATGAGCTGGTGCGACATGAGCGGCTTTTCGTTTTGCGGTGTTTTTTGGTCGAACCAGCGGAGGTAATTTTGGCTGATGAACTTGCAAAATGCGTTGTTGGCCTCGTTCATTTGGTAGCTCAAAATTTCGCGCACGCTGGCATCGCTCGACTGTTGCAGGTTGATTTCCCAGCCCACTAATTTTCGGTAAATATTTACCCAGTCCTCCATGTTTTTTGCGGAAGCGAGCAGCGACGAAATTTCGCCAAACTCCACGCGGTAGTTGGCGGTGGACTGCTCGGAAACGATTTGGCGGTGGTGTACAACTTTTTTTATGGAGAGTAAAACTTGGTTGGGGTTGACCGGTTTTACAAGGTAATCGGCAATGTGCGCGCCAATGGCCTTGTGCATTATGTCTTCCTCCTCGCTCTTGGTAATCATGACTACGGGCAGCATGGGGCGTAGCTCTTTGATGCGCTTGAGCGTGTCGAAACCGTTCATGCCGGGCATATTTTCGTCGAGAAAAACGAGGTCGTAGCCGCCTTTTTCAATCATGCTCACGCCGTCCTGCCCGTTGGAGGCGGTGTGCACGGTGTAGCCTTTCGCCTCCAAAAAAATGATGTGCGATTTGAGAAGGTCAACTTCGTCGTCTATCCAAAGAATGGTAACGTTCATGCGCTGGCTGTTTGGTGTAAAATGTAACGTAAAATAGCTTGCTTTTATTGTAAAAAACGTTCGCTATTTTTCAATATTGCTTTGAAAAAATGTAAGGTACAGGCTAATGATTTTGCTTTGCTCAAGCAGCTCCAAGTTGTGCTGCGTAATGGAAAACATGCTGTATTCCTCTATCTTGGTGTCCTTAAGAATGGGCGGAAAACGCTTTACGCTTTTGTAGTAGCCAAAGGCTTCGGCCTGCGTTTTGAAATCGTGCACGGTTACAATTTCCCAATCGTTGCCAAAACTGCGATTTTGCACCACCAAGTCGTCAGCGTCCATGTCGGCGTTGAACGAAAGAAAGTTGAACTTGAGCTGGTTGAGGTTGGCGCCTTTGGGCACAATGAGGGCTAGCACGCTTTTGCCATCGTCCGTGCTGTAGTTCACGGTGGGCTGCTCAGCGGCGGCGGCAGGCGTAGCTTTTTGCTCGCTCACCAACGCCAACTCGCGCGGCTGCACAATGCTGAGCATGGCCTGCGCTGCTTGCGCCGACTCGCTTCCGACGTGATTTTTTACCACTTCGTTCAAGCCCGTAATGTACTGCCCAATGTTGCCATCGCTGCCTTTGGCCATTACGTTGAGCAGCTTAAAGTTGGCGGTAATGCTCATGCTGTCGTACTTTTGCAATCCGCTTTCGGACAGCGCAATAGCCTGCTGATAGCTGCCTTTTTGGTACTGCACAAAGGCTTCGGCGTACAGCTGGTTGGCGGCTTTTTCCTTGACTTCGTTGTCGGAAACATGCGTGGGGTCGAGCACGTATTTGGTCAACAATTCATCGGGAAATTCTTTTACCAAAAGATTTTTGTAGCGCTCGGCCTGCGCGGTATTTCCCTCTTCGCTGTTGAGCACGTACAGGTAAAAATAGGCTTCGAGCGTGTGCCTGTTGCCGGGGAAACGCTCAAGTAGCATCTCCAACATTTTTATGGCGTTGGGTTTGTCCAAAATGTAATCTTTGTACACCATTCCCGCATCGAAAATTGCCTCCATAAGCCGCGTGTTGGAGGCCTCCATAAGCGAGTCGGTGAGCGGAACGTTGGCCAAGTAGTACTCCGTGGTTTGGTCTTCGGGCACGGTTTCTTCCTCCGTTTTTTGCTCGTCTTCCATTTCGGGAAAATCGTTGAGTACGGCTTTGCTGCCGCGCCGCCAGTCGTCGGTGAGCGGGCGGTTGCCCCAAATGCGCTTAAAGTCCGCTAAACCCTTGCCCACTACCTGCGGATTGTAAAAATACCACTTGCCGGTGGGCGGCGCAAAGGCCGATGCTGCCTCGGCTGCGGCGGCTTCGCGCGCAAGGCGAATTTCTTCGGCGCGCTGCCTTTTTTCCTCGGCAGCTTTGGCAAACTCTACCTGCTTTTCGGCGTACTTTTCGCGCTCGCTGGTGCTCATGCGGGCTATGCGCTGTAGGCTGTCCTCGGTTTTTATAATGCGAAGGTTGACGGCCAACTTACCCAAATTTTGCGCCTTGTTGTTTACCATTTCGTACTCAGGGTCGGTTTTGGGCATTACCATGGCGGTGCTGTCGTAGTAGGCCTGCGCGGGTTCGTAGTCGCCTTTGCCTTCAAAATATTTTGCCAAGGTGAGGCACGAAATCACGCGCTGCGGACTTTCGCTCTTGCTGTTGGCAGCCGATAGCTTGTAGTACTCTACGCCTTGCTCGGTGCGGCCTGCGCGCATTTCTATTCCCGCAAGGGCAAAGTATATTTTATCTAAGTAATCGCCGTTTTTTTCGTCGCGCGCCATTTTGAGCAGCGCCTTGCGCATGCTTTCGCCCTCGCTGCCGGTAAGCAGGTAGGCCTTGTTGAGCTTGGCGTGAAATTCCAAATCGTAGGGCGGCAGGCGGCGCACCACCGAGGTGTAGTGCTGCACGGCTTTTTGCGGATTTCCAACTTCTTGGTACAGCTGCCCGAGTATGAAGTGGAAGCGCTGGGTGTTGACGCGCCGCCACGATTTTTTTGCGGCCTGCTCTACCTTTGGAATGGCTTCGCCGTATTTTTTTTCGCGAATAAGCAGGTCGGCGTAGGCGTTGTTGAGTAAATTTTTGTGCTCCTTGGGGAATTTTTTATCGCTCTCCAAGGCCGATAAAATTTCGCGCTGCCGCTGCACGTTGCCCTGCTCGCCGGCAAGTATGGCGTTCCAAATGCGCGCTTCGTAGGAGGTAATTTCGGTGTTGTAATCCACCATTACCAGGTCAAATGCGCGCTCGGCCAGCTCGTACTCGTGCATGTACAGGTTGGCCTTGCCTATGAGCAGGTAGGCATCGTCAATGGAGTTGCAGTACTCGCGCTTGTTGTAAAAATCCTGTTCCTTTTTCGTCAGCCGCTTCCCTTTTTTCAGCTCGGGCTTGGTGGTGAGCGAGTGCTCCTTGATGGCCTTGTTGGACTTATCGAGCGTGCGCGTCATTTCGGCGCTTACCAAACTGGTAATTTCTTCGGCGCCAAAGGTAAAAATGGGCAGCGTGCGCGTGTAGTCAAAGGGGTACTTTGCCTCAGCCAGCTTTACGCCCTCCTTGTAGGCGTCCTGCGCGTTGAAGTACACGTTGTAGTAGGCCGTAACGTTGTGGTAGGTGCGCATTACCCATGTGTTTTTTTTGATGGTGGCGGCCTTCAGCCTTTCCACGCCCGTGTTTACCTTTTCCTTAGCGCCTTCCACGCCGTCCTGCACGTTGCCCACCTGCTTTCCCACCACTTTTCCGGCCTTTCCCAGCGTTTTATCTATCAGTTTTTCAGTACCCTTGTTGATGGCCTCAGTGCCGCGCTTCAGCTCCTTGTTAACCTGCTCCACGCCGCCGGCTACCGAGTCGCTAACACCTTTTATGGCCTTGTTCACGTTGTCAATGGGTGCGCGTACTCCGCCTGCCTGTGCAAAGGTTTTTTGCGTACAGCAAAAAATGGCAAAGCAAAGCAGCAGTGCAAAAAAACGGCGGTATGTGGCGGTAAAAGCAAACATGGGTTGCAAAGATAGTGAAAATAGTGATTGGTAGATAGTAGTGAGCGACAGCTTGCAGTAGCAATAGACAACAGCAAGAACAGCATAAGCTATTTTCTAAATTTTTTTGCTACATTTGTAGCGCAACAAAACCTTTACTGCTATGAAAATTCTTTTGAAAACATGCTGCTTGGTAGCCGCCGCCGCGCTGCTGGGCTTAACCTCGTGCCTGGACAACGGCAAGGAGGTTTTTTACCGTGACTTCTTTGGCGTGGTGCAGCGCAATGACAACGGCAGCTGGTACTTTATGGCCGACGACTCCACCACCTTTTGGCCGGCAAACGGTCCT
>JAITVR010000147.1 GCA_031285695.1 Prevotellaceae bacterium | reverse complement strand
CTATCTCCGCAGGTTCTAACCTGCGAGGATATAAAAGACAAGGTAGGAACCTTGTCTTAACGGAGGCGCTTCACCCGAATACGAGCAAAAACTCTAACTCCATAGGCTGAAGAAAGACTGTTAAGCCACAAATGCACGAGTTAAGAAAATTATTCATGCATTTGTGGCTTTTTAAGGTGCGAAAAGTGGGCATGCCCACCACCGAACCACCACCGAAGCGACACCGAAGGAGAGCGGTACGCAAAATGGCGGCTTTTTTTGTATCTTTGGGGCAAACAAAAAAAGCCACGCTATGAAAAAACTGCTTTTACTCTCAAAAAGACAAAAGACAGAAAGACGGAAAGAGCAAGGACAACTCCTTTTGTCCTTGTTCTTTTTGTCCTTATTCCTTATTCCGAGCATTCTTTCGGCTCAACTTGTAACCGGCGAAAAAGCCGGCGGTGCGCCACCCGTGCCGGCGATGTACAACATAAACGAGCCATGGGAAGACCCCACCATTACCGCCATTAACCGCGCGCCAGCGCGGGCTACGGCGTACTCGTACACCACCGAAAAAGATGCGCTTACCTGCAATCGCGATAATACCTCGCGCATGATGTCGCTCAACGGCGTGTGGGACTTCAAGCACGCGTTCAAGCCTGCCGATGCGCCTGCCGATTTTTACCTTGGTCGCGTAAGCGGTTGGGACAAAATTGAGGTGCCCAGCAACTGGGAGCTGAAGGGTTACGACAGCCCTATTTACAAGGCTTCGGTGTATCCGTTTCGCCCCGTAATTCCGCCGCACGTGCCGCGCGACTACAACTCCGTAGGCTCGTACCAGCGCACATTTTCCGTTCCCGCCGAGTGGAAAAATATGAACATCACGCTGCACTTTGGCGGCGTGGCTTCGGCGTTTAAGGTGTGGCTCAACGGCAAATTTGTAGGCTACGGCGAGGATAGCAATCTGCCTTCGGAGTTTAATATTACGCCGTATTTACAGGAGGGCGAAAATATTTTGTCGGTGTGGGTCATTCGTTGGAGCGACGGTTTTTACTTAGAAGACCAAGACCACTGGCGCATCAGCGGCATTCAGCGCGAGGTAATGCTGCTGGCCGAACCCAAAGTGCGCATTGGCGATTTTCACTGGCAGGCAAAGCTGGACAAGCAGTACAAAGATGCGCTGTTCAGCATTCGCCCCGAAATTGACAACTTTACCGGCGAGGTTTTGGCGGATAGCGCGTACAGCATAAGCGCGCAATTGTACGACAAAAACAACGCTCCTGTTTTTGCAAAACCGCTTTCGCGCAGCGTGGCTTCCATTATCGAGGAAGTGTTTCCGCGCCTTGATGCGCCTAACTTTGGGCTGCTTGAGGACAGCGTGAAAAATCCGCTGAAGTGGAGCGATGAAGCTCCGAATTTATATACGCTGGTGCTTTCGCTAAAAGACAAAGATGGAAATTTGCTCGAAGCAAAAAGCTGCCGCGTGGGCTTTCGCAAAATTGAGTTTGATAAGAAAACGGGCAAAATGCTCATCAACGGAAAGCTTACCTACCTGTACGGCGTAAACCGCCACGACCACCACCCAACAAAGGGTAAGGCGCTTTCGCGCGAGGACATCAAGCGCGATGTGATGCAAATAAAGCAGTTCAACTTCAACAGCATTCGCACCTCGCACTACCCCAACGACCCGTATTTTTACGAGCTGTGCGATGAGTACGGCATCATAGTAATGGACGAGGCCAACCTCGAAACGCACGGCGTGGGCGGTCGCCTGGCGCACGACCCGCGCTGGACTGCTGCGCACATGGAGCGCGTAATTCGCATGGTGGAGCGCGACAAAAATCACCCCAGCGTGCTGCTTTGGAGCTTAGGAAATGAGGCCGGGCGCGGCCCCAACTTTGCCGCCATAGCAGAGTGGGTGCACGACTTTGACATTACGCGCCCCGTGCACTACGAACCCGCGCAGGGCAACCACCGCGTGGAGGGCTACGTGCACCCCGCGCACCCCGACTACCCCAAGGTGCACTACCGCCGCACGGCTGTGCCCGTTGACCAATACTACGTGGACATTGTGAGCCGATTTTACCCCGCGCTATTCACCGTGGAGCTGGTAGCCAACCAGCCCGGCGACATGCGCCCCGTAATGTTTTCGGAGTACTCGCACTCCATGGGAAATTCTACCGGCAACATGAAGGAACTGTGGGATAAATTTCGCTCCACGCAGCGCGTAATTGGCGGATACATTTGGGATTTTAAAGACCAAGGTTTGCTGAAAAAAGACAGCGCAGGCGTTGAATTTTTCGCCTACGGCGGCGACTTTGGCGAGAAAGACCACACCAACAATTTTTGCATCAACGGCATTGTGGCAGCCGACGGGCGACCAAAGGCAGCCATTCACGAGTGCAAGCACGTGTATCAACCTGCCGAAAGCGAATTGGTGGATGTAGAAAAACGTTTGATAAAAATTACCAACCGACACGCCGCAAAGTCGCTGGCTGACTACAACGTGTACATTCAGCTGCGCGAAGATGGAAAAATTATTTTGAAAAAAGATTTGCCCCGAATTGCGCTTGCCACAGGGCGCGATACCACCATTAGCGTGGCGCAATACTTATCTTCGGTAAAAATGAAAAAGGATTGCGAATACTTGCTCGATATTCACTTTACGCTTGCGCAAAACACAGCCTGGGCAAACAAGGGACACGAGGTTGCCGAAAACCAATTTGCGCTTACTCCGGTGGTAAAAACGGCAGCAACAAATAGCAAATTCCCGGCTGTAAGCATGACGGAAGATGCCAAAGATTGGATAGCAAAGGGTAAGAATTTTGAAATGCGATGGAGCAAGGAAAATGGCGCGTTGACCTCGTACATTTTCAACGGCAAGCAGCAAGTATTTGCACCCATGCTTCCGCATTTTTCGCGCCCAAATACCGACAACGACCGCCGTGGTTGGAAGCCTGCCAAAAAGTTAAAAGAGTGGTACGAACCCAACTTGCAGCGGCAAAAAACGAACGTCGAAAATCTATCAAATGGCACATCAAAAGTTAGCAGCACCTACAGCGTAGTTGACGGCAAGGCGCAGGTAAAAGTGGACTACACCATCAACGGCAACGGCGTACTAAAAGTTGATTATGCACTAAGCGTAAACCCCGCCGACAGCCTGCCCAACATTCCGCGCGTGGGCTTGCAGCTGGGCGTTGAGCGTAGCTACGACAGCCTTACTTGGTACGGAAAAGGTCCGCTCGAAAACTACGTTGACCGCCGCTGGGGTTTCGAATCGGGCATTTACTCGCTGCCGCTAAATAAATTTATTGAGCCCTACGTTTACCCGCAGGAAAACGGCAACCGCACCGATGTACGCTGGCTATTTTTGTGCAACAAAAAAGGCGATGGTTTGCTTGTAGCCGCCGACAGCCTGCTTAGCATGAGCGCCTGGCCGTGGACGGAAGAAACCATCAACAAAGCGCGCCACACCAACGAGCTGAAGGAGGCAGGCTACCTCGTCCTCAACATTGATTTAGCGCAAATGGGCATTGGCGGCAACGACACCTGGAGCGAGGTTGCCGCACCGCTCGAAATGTACCAAATTCCTGCAAAAAATTACAAGTACACGTTTTACCTTGCCCCCTTCAAAGGCAATGTAAATGCGGTAGTGAAGTAAGGTAAGAGGGTAAGGTTTTAAAACTTTCTAACTGCTAAAAACTTTGCCCTCGCTAAGCGAAATTTGTAATTCCACTTGAAACGCCGAACAAATAATACTGCATATTTTACCCCAAAAATTATGCAGTAAATTATAGAGATACTGCATAATTTGTAACTCCGTTCAAAACGTAGAGCATTTTTGAAAATTGAACACCTTTTTCACATATAACCCCTTGTGGCATGAGCAAATCGGGAAAATTTATGCGCTGATAGAGCGCGTAAAAATTTCGGAGGAGCAATCGAAAGATGTGCTACATTTGCGAAGAGCCAACCGCATTCTTTCCGTGGGCTCTACCACCGCTATTGAGGGCAACAGGCTCACTGTGCAGCAGGTGTTTGATGTGATTAACGGCAAGGTTGTTTTTGCGCCGCTGCACGATATTAAGGAGGTGCAAAACGCTTTTTCGGCCTACGAACATATTCCCGATTTAGCCCCCTATAGCGTTGATGATTTTCTATCGGCACATGGTTTTATTACAAAAAATCTTGTGCAGGAATCGGGAAAATTTCGCACCGTTGGCGTGGC
>JAITVR010000131.1 GCA_031285695.1 Prevotellaceae bacterium | reverse complement strand
GGAACGTTTTTCTTTTCGAGCACGCTGCGCATCAACGATGAGGTGGCGGGAAGCGGTAGCGGCTCTTCAAAAAAAGAGGCCGAGCAGCGCGCCGCCGAGCAGGCCTACGGCAAGCTGACAATGAACAATTGACAACGGACAATTGATAATTATTCATTGTCCATTATCCATTATCCATTATAAAAATGATTACCACTCCTATACAAATTCGCTTTAGCGATATAGACGGCATGGGGCACGTGAACAACTCCGTGTACTGGAACTACTTTGACCTTGGGCGCGTGGAGTACCTGCAGCAGGCGCTGGGCGACGACTTTGAGGCGCGCGACGAAACCGTGGTGCTGGTGCACGTGGAGGCTGACTACAAAATTCAAACCAAGCTAAAGGATTCCATTGCCGTGCGCACCCGCGTGGTAGGCATTGGCGAGCGCAGCATAAAAATGCGGCAGGAGGTGGTGGACACCACCAACGGCGAGGTGCGCGTGAGCAGCTACTCGGTGCTGTCGGGCTTTAGCAAGCGCACGCAGCAGTCGGTGCTCATAAAGCCCGAGTGGCGAGAGAAGATGGTGGTGGAGGAGTAACGCTCGAATTTACGGTTTACAAGTTTACAGCTTTTAGCACCATTATATAGGCAGGTTTATACCTGCCTATTACTTTTTTAGCACACTATCAATATTTTAACGATTTTTGAGGTGAAAATATGGCTTACAATCGTACATACGCCATTTACCGTGCGTAAAACGCCGCTTACAGCAATCTATATGTCATTAACAGTGCTATATACGTAAGGTATAATTAGCTATATATTATTTGTGACGGAACATTTGTTTGCTATCTTTGCCAAAGCGAAATCCCCCTAAAACAAAATACTATGTCACAAATTATCAACGTTCATGCCCGCGAAATATTGGATTCGCGCGGCAATCCGACCTTAGAGGTCGAGGTAATAACCGACGAGGGCGCTGCCGGACGCGCTGCTGTGCCCTCGGGCGCATCTACGGGCGTGCACGAGGCGGTGGAGCTGCGCGATGGCGACACCGGTCGCTACGGCGGAAAGGGCGTGCTGCGCGCGGCCGAAAATGTAAACTCTACCATAGCCGAAGCGCTGCGCGGATTTTCTATCTTCGACCAGCGCGGGGTGGACAACACCATGATAGAGCTGGACGAAACCCAAAACAAGGGAAACTTGGGCGCCAACGCCATACTTGGCGCATCGCTGGCGGTGGCGCACGCCGCAGCGCAAACCCTGGGGCAGCCCTTGTACCGCTACGTGGGCGGCGTAAACGCACACACGCTACCTGTGCCCATGATGAACATACTGAACGGCGGCGCGCACGCCGACAACGCCATCGATTTTCAGGAGTTTATGATAATGCCCGTGGGTGCCGATAACTTTGCCGAAGCGCTGCGCATGGGTGCCGAGGTGTTTCACACGCTAAAATCGGTGCTGAAAAAGCAGGGCTACTCCACCAACGTGGGCGACGAGGGCGGATTTGCGCCCAACCTCAAAAGCAACGAGGAGGGCATAACGGTAATTCTGGAAGCCATAGAAAAAGCAGGCTACAAAGCAGGCGAGGACATTTACCTTGCGCTCGACCCCGCCTCAAGCGAGTACTATCTGCCCGAAGAAAAAGTTTATCACCTAAAGAAAAGCAGCGGAGAGAAGCTGACCGCGCAGCAAATGGTGGATTTTTGGAAAACATGGACGGAGAAGTACCCCATTCTCTCCATCGAAGACGGCATGGCCGAGGATGACTGGGACGGCTGGAAGCTGCTTACCGACACGCTTGGCAGCAAGGTGCAGCTGGTGGGCGACGACCTGTTTGTAACCAACAGCGCGCGCCTGCAAACGGGCATCGATAAGCAGGTGGCGAACTCCATTTTGGTAAAGGTAAACCAAATAGGCACGCTAACCGAAACCATTGACGCCGTAAACCTTGCCTACCGCAGCGGCTACACCGCCGTAATGAGCCACCGCAGCGGCGAAACCGAGGACGCCACCATTGCCGACCTGGCCGTAGCGCTCAACACCGGCCTCATTAAAACCGGCTCGGCCTCCCGCTCCGACAGGATTGCCAAATACAACCAGCTGCTGCGCATTGAAGAGGCTTTGGGCGACAACGCCCACTACCTTGGCCGCGACTTTAAGTACGCCAAAAGGTGTGAGTAATCAAATAGCGAGTGGGCAATTTTCAGTAGGCAATTGGCAATAAAAACCTGCCGTTATTACAATAGGAGTCTCAGTTCATGGGCAAGCACAAAATAATAAAGCCGAGCATTAGCTGCTCGGCTTTATTAATTTGGAATTTGGAATCTGAAATTTGAAATTTACTTCGGCTGCTTGCCGATGTAGGCTAATATTCCGCCATCGACGTACAGCACGTGGCCATTCACAAAGTTCGATGCTTCGGAGGCAAGGAACACGGCCGGACCCTTCAAGTCGTCCGTGCGACCCCAACGCGCAGCAGGCGTTTTGGCTATAATAAACTTGTTGAACGGGTGCTCGGGCGTGCGCAGCGGCGCAGTTTGCGGCGTTTCGATGTAGCCCGGACCAATGCCGTTGCACTGAATGTTGTACTCGCCGTACTCCGAGGCTATGTTGCGCGTCAGCATTTTCAAACCACCCTTTGCGGCAGCGTAGGCGCTCACAGTTTCGCGCCCCAGCTCGCTCATCATCGAGCAGATGTTGATGATTTTTCCCGCGCCTTTTTTCATCATGGCAGGAATAACGGCCTTGGCCATAATGAAGGGTGCATTGAGGTCAATGTCAATAACTTGACGGAACTCTGCTGCGCTCATTTCGTGCATGGGTATGCGCTTGATGATGCCGGCGTTGTTTACCAAAATATCTACCACACCTACTTCTTTCTCAATTTTGGTAACCATTTCCTGCACCTGCGGCTCGTTGGTAACATCGCACAGGTAGCCGTGCGCGGTAATGCCGGCAGCCTTGTAGGCCTTCAGTCCCTCGTCTATCAGCTCCTGCTTAATGTCGTTAAATACAATGGTGGCGCCGGCTTCGGCCAACGCTTCGGCTATGGCAAAGCCAATGCCGTAGGAGGCGCCGGTTACCAAAGCAACTTTGCCCTTGAGGGAGAATTTGTCTGAGATGTTGTTCATAGTATTTGAATATTTTTTGTGAATAAAGAAGTTTAGGAAGATTAAGAAGTTTAAGAAGAAAATTCCTAATCTTCTTAGACTTCTTAATCTTCTCTGAATTTACATCAGCTGGTCGGGTGTGGTAAAATCCTGGTCGCCGTAGTCGAGGTTTTCGCCGCCCATACCCCAAATAAAGGTGTAGTTGCTGGTGGCTGCTGCGGAGTGAATTGACCACTCGGGCGAAATAACTGCATCTTCGTTGCCCATCCAAATGTGGCGGGTTTCGTCCACCGGCCCCATGAAGTGGCACACGGCTTGCTCCTTCGGCACCTCAAAGTAGAAGTAGGCTTCCATGCGGCGCGAGTGCGTGTGCGGCGGCATGGTGTTCCACACGCTGCCGGGGCGCAGCTCGGTCATGCCCATTTGCAGCTGGCAGGTTTCGAGCACTTGGTTCACTATCATTTTATTTATGCTGCGATGGTTACAGGTTTCGAGCGAGCCCATTTCGGCCACCACGGCATCTTTTTTGGTAATGTGCTTGTCGGGGAAATTCTTGTGCGCCACCAGTGAGTTGAAGTAAAAACGGGCGGGCTTTGCCGCATCGTTGCTGCTAAACTCCACCTTGCGGTCGCCGCAGCCGAGGTACAAGGCTTCCTTGTACTGCAACTCAAAAACTTTTCCGTCCACGGTAACTTTTCCTGCGCCGCCCACGTTGTAAATTCCCAGCTCACGACGGTGCAAAAAGAATGGCGCTTTTAGCGGCTCAATGGCCTCCAATTCCAGCACCTGCTTTACGGGCACCGCGCCGCCCACCACCATGCGGTCGTACATGCTGTACACCATGTTTACCTCGTCGGGCTGCATGAAGTTTTTAATCAAAAAATGCTCGCGCAGCTGCTTGGTGTCGTAATTTTTTACATCATTCGGGTGCGCCGCGTAGCGCAGCTCGTAGTTCGTTTTTGTTGCCATGTTTTTATGCTGTTAAAATTAATATTTCTGCTAAAACCCCACAAATTTAATGATTTTTATTGCAAATAAAAAAGTAAAAACATTTATGCGTGTCATTGCGGGCTTGACCCGCAATCCCCGATTGAAAATACAGCATGACAAACGCAATTTTTTTACATTCGTATAAACATCTTCCCGGGCAGCGCCTTTACCAATCCGCTAAACTCAAGATTGAGCAAGCTCGACGAAGCGGTGGGCATGCTTAATTTTGTTCCTCTACAAATGTTATCAATGCTTTGCGCTTCGCTATTTTTTGCTAAAAATTCGAGCAGCATTTTTTCCGTTTCCGATAAATCTGCGGGAAAAAGTTGCCGCTGCACCGCCGTTTTTTTAGGAACGTCCCAACCCAAGTTGTACGCCACATCGGCGGCAGTTTCGATGAGCGCCGCCTTGTTCATTTTTATCAGCTTGTGGCAACCTTCCGAAAATTTATCGCCCACCCTACCGGGCAGCGCCATTACATCGCGCGAGTAGTCAAATGCCATGTTGGCAGTGATGAGCGCGCCGCCTTCAGCCGCTGATTCTACCACAATAGTGGCATCGGCCAAACCCGCTACAATGCGGTTTCGGCGCACAAAGTTGCCCGGCGCCATGGCGCTTTGCGAGGCAAAATCGCTGAGCAGCGCCCCACCCTGCTCCACCATTTCGGCGGCGGTGCTGCTGTGTTGCGGCGGGTAAATCATTTCCAAACCGTGCGCCAACACGCCCGCCGTGGGCAGCTTATTTTTCAGCGAAGCGCGGTGTGCGCAAACATCTATACCAAACGCCAATCCGCTAATGACCAAAACATTGTACCCGAGTTCAGAAAATCCTGCCACCAACTTTTCGCACTGCTGCTTGCCGTAAGCCGTGGCGTGGCGCGTGCCCACTATGCTCACCACCTTTTGCGCGCTGAGGTCGGCCTTGCCTTTTTTGTATAAAATAACGGGGCTATCCTCGCAGCTGCGCAGCCGTTCGGGGTAATTTTTGTTGAGGTAAAATAGCGCTTCCACGCCATTTTTCTCCATAAAATCCAGCTCCTCTTTTGCGCTGTCAAGCGTTTTTGCGGTAGCAATGCTGCTCGACAACACCGCGCCAATGTTGGGAATGCGCAGCAGCTCCTTTGGCGTGGCGTTGAACACCGCCTCGGCGCTGCCGCAGTACGCTATGAGCTGCTTGGCGGTAATGCTGCCCACGCCGGGAATGAGCGTAAGCGCAATGGGATATAGAATTTCAGATTCCAAATTTCTTCTTCTCAAAAAGCAGGTGGTAAATATTTATGCCCACAATAATGGCGTTGGCCACCACCACCGGATACGCGCCAATGAGCAGGCCGTAGGTAACAAACAGCAGGCTGCCAACCGAATTTAC
>JAITVR010000177.1 GCA_031285695.1 Prevotellaceae bacterium | reverse complement strand
GGCAGCTTTCAAGTCGCCATCATTCCCTACACCTACCAAAACACCAACTTCCACGCCATACAAAAAGGCACGGTAGTAAACCTTGAGTTCGACATTGTAGGAAAATACATCACCAAGCTAGCCAAGCTGTACATGAAGTAAGGAAACAACAAACCCGCTCGCAATGACAGCGCACGTGGCTTAATAAGCACAAAAAAATCCCGCCGAGCTACTCAGCGGGATTTTTCATGTTGACCTACCAGGATTCGAACCTAGACAAACAGAACCAAAATCTGTTGTGCTACCATTACACCATAGGTCAATAATGCGACAAACTTTCTATCAAAACTTTTTTACGTTGACCTACCAGGATTCGAACCTAGACAAACAGATCCAGAATCTGTTGTGCTACCATTACACCATAGGTCAATAGCACAATTTTACAATTGCGGGTGCAAATGTAGTACATTTTTTTGCATTTCGCAAAATTTTAGGCCATTTACCAACAAAAAAGGGAGGCTTTTGCCTCCCCATTTCTTTTGCCTCAACGCAATTTCTTAGAAAGAAAGTTCGCTGCCAGCTTTGAACTTCGCTACCTTCTTAGCCTTAATTTTGATAGGCTCGCCGGTGCGAGGGTTGCGGCCGGTGCGGGCGCTGCGCTGCGATACGCTAAACGTACCAAAGCCTACGAGGGCAACCTTATCGCCCTTCTTCATAGCCTTTGCTACCACTTCGGTAAACGCGTCAAGCGCTGCCTTTGCTGCTACCTTGGTCAAATCTGCCTTGTCAGCAATTGCGTCAATCAGTTCTGCCTTGTTCATGTCATTAAATTTTTAAATGGTTAAACTTCTGAACATTTTCTGAGACAAATGTAGGCGTGTTTCCACTAACTACCAAATTTTTTTGCCTCTTTTTTCAATGTTTTCGCCGTTTTTTGCGTATTTTACAAGTATAAATATTTAACTGTTTGATTTTCAACAAGTTAAATATTTATGCTTAGGCAAAAAAATATCAACAAAACCTTGTTACTATTGCACTTTTTGTGATATTTCCGCCATTTTTTGCATAACCTCGGCCGCCAGCTTATCGGCCAAAGCTTGCGTGCTGCTTTCGGCGTACACCCTTACTATAGGTTCGGTGTTCGATTTGCGCAGGTGCACCCACTCTTTTTTGGCGTCAAAATCAATTTTTACGCCGTCAATATCCGTTACGCGCCCATCAGCGTAAGCTGTTTTCATGGCGCTCAACACCGCATCTACGTTGATGTTTGGCGTAAGCGTCAACTTATTTTTTGACATAAAATACGGCGGATACGTGGCGCGCAGCGCGCTCATGCTTTTGCCCTGCTGCACGTAGTGCGACAGGAACAAGGCCACGCCCACCAAGGCATCGCGGCCGTAGTGCAGCTCGGGGTAAATGACGCCGCCGTTGCCCTCGCCGCCAATTACGGCTGCGGTTTGCTTCATTTTTTCTACTACATTTACCTCGCCAACAGCAGCAGCGGTGTAAGCGCCGCCGTGCATTTCCGTTACATCGCGCAGCGCGCGCGATGAGGAAAGGTTGGAGCAGGTGTTGCCTTTTTTGCGCTGCAAAACGTAGTCGGCCACGGCAACTAAAGTGTATTCTTCGCCGAACATTTCGCCGTTTTCGCACACCAGCGCAAGGCGGTCAACATCGGGGTCAACCACAATGCCCATGTGGCATTGCTGATTTTTTACCACGGCCGAAATTTCGGTCAAGTGCTCGGGCAGCGGCTCGGGGTTATGCGCAAATTGTCCGTTGGGCGTGCAGTTTATTTCGGTAATTTGCTCTACGCCCAGCGCGCGCAGCAGCTCGGGAATTGCCGTTCCGCCAACGGAATTTACGGCATCAACCACCACTTTTAGCTTGGCTTCTTTTATGGCTTTTGCGTTTACCAAAGGTAGGGCGAGCACCATATCTATATGCTTTTGCAAAAAGCTGAAATCTTGCTCTTCTTTTCCTAATTCATCAACTTCGGCAAACTGCAAGTCGCTTTTTTCGGCAATTTGCAGCAGCTGTTCGCCGTCTTTTCCGCTCAAAAATTCGCCCTTTGCGTTGAGCAGCTTCAGCGCATTCCACTGCTTGGGGTTGTGGCTGGCGGTAATAATAATGCCGCCGTGCGCGCGCTTGTACGGCACTGCCACTTCGACGGTGGGCGTGGTGGCCAGCCCAATATTTATAACGTCAACTCCGCAGGCTTGCAGCGTGGATACAATGAGGTTGCTCACCACGGGCCCCGAAATGCGCGCATCGCGCCCAACCACAACTTTCAACCGCTGCTTGCAGCACAGCTGCCCTTGCAGCCACGCGGCGTAGGCCGAGGTAAATTTTACAACATCAATAGGCGTAAGATTATCGCCCGCAGCGCCGCCAATGGTGCCGCGAATGCCCGAAATGGATTTGATTAATGACATATTAAGGATTTCAAATTTTTGATTTCAAATTTCAAATTAATGCAATGGAAAACTTGTGCCCGATATAATTTGAAATTTGGAACTTGGAATTATTGAGCGGCTGCGTACATTCTTTGCAGCAGCGATTTTATTTTTACGGCGTACATGGGGTCGGTTGCCCAGGTGCCGGCAAGCCCGTCCACGGTGGGGCATTTTCCTCTTGGACTCACGTGGTGGTAGCGCGGGTCGGCCAGCTGACCGGTAAGCGGCGCCTTGCTTGCGTAAGCTTTGAGGTGCTGAATGTGGGCGCGAACGCCTATGCGCTCATCGGGAAATTTGTGCCCGTTTTTGGTAGCGCTTACTGCGCCCAAACCGCAAAAATTATTCATTTCCGGTCGCACCACGCCGCGGTAGCGCAGCCAGCCGGTTTCCAAAATCATTTGCGCAAACGCCACATCGTGATTTACGCCCTCCACCTGCGCTTCGTCCACGTAAATGGCCGCAAGCCGCGCCACGCGAGTAGCATCGCTATCCACGGCTGCGCGTACAAAAAAGGTGTGCAGCTGCTCCGAGGTGAGCCTGCCGCTGCCCATAATTTTGGTGGGCGCTCCGTTGGGATTTGCAAACGTGCAAAGGGGTAAAAAACTTAGTAAAAATATGGCGGCTATTTTATTCATGGAAATATTTATATTTTTTACCACGTCATTGCGAGCAAAGCGAAGCAATCTCAACATCAGGCGTGAGATTGCTTCGTCGCTCGTACCTCACTCCTCGCAATGACGTGGGTTCAATTCTTATCATACAAAAATAATGAATTCTACGCCCAAATCAAATCGACAATAATGCTATCGGCTACAATCCACTTGTTTTGCGGAATTGTTATTTTGTTATTTTTTAATATAACTATTTTATTATCAATAAGTTGTGATAAGTTTTTACAGCAGTAGTCATACAGCTTTTTGTCGAAAACTTGCTCAATATAGTTCAAATCTATTCCCCACATGGTGCGCAGTCCGGTAAAAATATACTCGTTGTACCGCTGCTCCGAGGTGAGATTTTCGAGCTCAAAAAACTTGTCATTGCGGGCTTGACCCGCAATCTCCCGATTTGGAGATTGGCTTGCGCCGAACTTCGTTTCCGCGTCAAGCGCGGAATGACAGCCGGCAATACGCTCCATATACAACGCATTATTTGCCACATTATTTTGCCGCTGTGCGCCGCTGTACGAGTGCGCCGACGGGCCAAGGCCAATGTAGGGTTTTTGCTGCCAGTACGCGGTGTTGTGCTGCGAAAAAAATCCTTTTTTTCCAAAATTAGAAATTTCATAGCGCGTAAAATTGTGCTGCGCGCTGAGCTCATCAAGCAGCGCACTTTGTTCGGCAACCTCGTTTTCGGTTGGTAAAAATAGCTGCCCCTTACGCTGCTGAACGCCAAACGGCGTGCGCTCCTCCACCGACAGCGCGTAGGCCGAAAGGTGCTGAATGTTCAACGAAAACGCGGTTTCTAAGTTGCTTCGCCAGTGCTCCAACGTCATTTGCGGAAGGCCGTAAATGAGGTCAACCGAAATATTTTTGAAGCCGACTTTTTGTGCATTCTGTACGCTCAGCTTGGCTTGCTGCGCGGTGTGCCGGCGATTGACGCGCTGCAAATCATCGTCGAAAAAAGATTGAATGCCGATGCTCAAACGATTAACTCCAATATTGCGCAAGGCTTGCAAATACTCTGTTGTAGCATCGTCGGGATTAATTTCGACGGTAAATTCGGTAACATTTTTTACGCCAAAAGTTTGAATGACTTTTTGCGCAAGCGCAGCAATTTGCGCTGGCTGAAGCAGCGAAGGTGTGCCGCCGCCAAAGTACAGGGTGGCTTCGTTTTTTTCATCTGTCATTGCAGGCTTGACTTGCAATCCTTCGATTTGTAGATTGGCTTGCGCCGAACTTCGTTTCCGTGTCGAGCACGGAATGACAATATTGTCAAAATAATTTTTGCGCAGCTCCACCTCCTGCAGCATGGCTTCAACCATAGGCTGCACAAGGGTTTGCGAGGCTACCGAGTAAAAATCGCAGTAGCCGCACTTGCTTTTACAAAAGGGAATATGAAAGTAAATGCCAAACATAATACTGCCTACTTCTTTCTTTTATAAATTCCTATCGCTCCCTGCGGCGTTATGGTTTCGGCGCTAATGCTGAATTTTTTACTGCTGCTGTTATTGTAAAAAGTTACTTTTGCTCTGCCGTTTTCATCGGTAGCTACCGATGGGTTCCAGTACAAGGTGCGGCGGTAATCGGACACGGGCGGCAGCTCAGAATAATTTGGGCTGTAAAATTCCTTGACAGGGCTATACCCTTCGAGGAACGTTTTTCGTACGCCCTTTGCACCCTCAACCGGAATTTTCCCCTCGGGGTGGGTTTCAATAAATACGGCGCAGCCAAACATTTCGGCTTTCATCCTATGCGGCATATAGCTTGCTATAGCGCCTTGCGACTCATTGATGTAAATAGTCTTAATGGCGGCAAAATTCAGATTGTCCTGATAGGAGAGCAGGTGTTCTGGCTGCTCGTAATTGATAACCACAAGCGCAAATTGAGGCTGATAAGTGAATTTAGTTATAATTTGCTTCTCTATCTTGTAAAATAAAATTTCGGTGTCTCCACCTATCACCGTTGAAAAATGTTCGCTCATATTCTTCAGCAGCTCGTGTATATCGTTGCCAACGTACTGCCCCTTGTCGTAGATAGTGCTCGCCTCCGAAGCAACATCATAGTGGGCTACAGCAGTGGAGCGGTTGTGGTGTATGTCCTGCGCCGGCGTTCGTCGCGCCTTTACTCGTACCTCATCAATAAGGTGCATTTTTTCGTCAATGCCCACCCTTGCTAATGAATCTTTGTAGGCGGCTAAAAATGATTCCGAATCGTCTTCAAGCTGAGCCGATATTTTTTCTTCGTTTAAGCTTTCGCTATCTTCTTGGGCAAGGTTTACCTGTAGCTCTACATAATTATACCGCTTGGGCGCAGGGCTGAAAAGGCGGTCTAAAAGTATGCGGTGGTCTTTCGGTTTTCCTTTTTCGGTGGCACTGAGTATCATGCTCCACCTTCCCTGCAGCTCCGACACAAAGGAGAAGCGTCCCTGTTCGTTCGTTACAAAGGATTCAACATGGCTAACGCTACTGTCGCTACTCTCCTCTTTTTTATGCAAAAAAAGGGAAACATCAACGTTTGGTCGCGGCTTTTGCCTTACAAAAGTTACCACCTTTCCGTTGACCTCTACTCCTTGTTCGGGAAAATATTTTACCTCAAAAGTGTCAACACCCGCCATTTGCCGCCACGAGTAGCGCCGCCAACCCTGCACCATGAGCAGCTGGTCGAGCGCTGCGCGCCGCGTGCTATCATCTTTTTCAAAGTAGTAAAAAGGGTTGCGAACGTACCCCTTGATTTCCGACATCAGCAAAAGGTCGGTCAAAATGTTATGCTTGCCCTCCACCTCGTTTGCTCCATCGCGCACCGATAAAGAGAACGTTGCGCTAACCGGATTTTCTTTTTTATCGGCTAAAGCCACCTCCATTTCAACCAGCTCGTGAGGTCGGTAAGCTGCTTTGTTAGCTTTTGCCGTGATGTCCAAAAAATTATTTTTGCTGGTAAATATCAATCGGTCGCCCAAAATTTCGCCTTTGCTGTTGAACAAAACTACCTGGGAAACGCCCGAAGGCAGGCGACTTTTATCCATTTTAAAGCGGAATTTTTCGTCCGCCACGTAGGCAAGGCAGCGGTTTTGTAATTTTCCGCCGCTTACAACAACTACGCCAAGCATTTCGGCAGGTGTGCTTGTATTTCTCCTTAGGGTAACTTCAATGCTGTCGCGGTGCGATAGGTTATCCACCTCCATGGCTACGCCCTGCGGCAACGCTGTGGGCAAATCAACGCTATATTTTTTTCCTAAATACTCAACTACAGCTTCCTGCCTATCCGCTTTTGGCGTGTAGGTAAATATGCCGCGCCCCTCGTGCCAGGTGGAAAATTGCAGCAGCTCCCGCTTTTCTTCATTTACAATACTCCCCTTAACCGCTATCGGGTTGCCAACCTCATCGGTAGCTTCAACGGCCACGCGAGCTTCAACACCCTGAATTAAGCTGCCGCCTTCGGGAAAAAATCGCAGGTTTACTGTTTTCCCCATTAGCAGAGGCTCCCTTTTCATAGGGTAATCGCGCACGCCGCTTTTACCGTACTTAAGCATTTCTTTTTCCTCAAAGTTGCCCTCCTCCTTTGGCTTGTTGAAAACCGGCAGCAGCCTCGAAAAAATAGCGTCTTCGCCAAAGTTCAGCATGTACTTGGTGTAGGCGCGCACCTCGTAAAAACCCGAGTAAAACGGCAGCTGACTAAGCGTGAATTCGCCGTGGCAGCGCCCGTTTTCTACTTTCAAAATCCGCTTGTCCACCAGCTCGCCATTTGGGCTTAGCAGCTCAACGTACAAGGTTTTGCTCAGCCGGCTGAGCTGATGCTGTGCTGCGGTAACCACGTAGCACGCAAACCAAATATTATCGCCCTGGTAGTAGCTGGTGTTGTCAAGGTGCAGGTAAACTTTCTCTTGCGGAATATTTTTTGAAAAACCTTGAAGCGATTGAATGAAAGCGCCGAGCTTAACATGCGTGCTATCCATCACATGTCCAAATACTTGTAGGGTGAAAAGCAGGGGAAAAAGTAGAGTAAAATACTTCATAAGGCATGTACAAAAATGGCAGCCATTTTAATCATGTGGCAAAGATAGTAGCCATTGCAAATATAGCGTAATTCCGAATATTTTTACCTTTTGCGCTCTAAAATATTGATTTCTGCGTGAATATTCGTACCTTTGTCAGTCCTACATACAAAAACAAAAATGGCAACAGCAACGCTGGACATATCCAAACGCAAGCCACTGCAACGGGTAGCGCTGCAAAGCACACGGCAACGCACGGCGGCTAATCCCGCATCTAAACAGCAGCAACGGGTAGTGCTGAATGTTGCAGCACGTAAGTACAACTTTTTAATGGAGTTGCTCGGCAGCTTCAGCTTTGTGCAGGTAGAAGAAAATAGCGGCGATTCGCGTGAGGAAATTATTGCCAACCTCAAAGAGGCAGCCAAAGATTTGAGGTTAATCAAGGCGGGAAAATTGAAAACACGCTCCTTAAGTGAATTTTTAGATGAGCTATAAAGTAGAAACTACCCGCAATTTTGAGCGTGAAGCGAAGCCTCTACTAAAAAAATTTGCATCCCTAAAAAATGAGCTGAAAGAACTCGGAAAAGAACTCTCGGAAAATCCCGAAAAAGGCACTCCGCTTGGCAATAACCTGTATAAAATACGCCTTGCCATAGCCTCAAAGGGAAGAGGAAAAAGCGGTGGCGCAAGAGTAATTACCTATCTAAAAACCGAACAAGGAAGTGTATTCCTGCTCTCCATTTACGACAAGAGCGAAAGGGATACAATTTCAGACAAAGAAATCAACGATATTTTGACTACTGAAGTTGACAATGGAAAATAGCAACGAAGAAACATCGACCTACCGCCCGCGCACGGGCAGCATGGAGCGTAAAAAAACGGCAAGCGCAGTGCCAAAACGCGCCGCAAAGTCCGATGACGGCGAGGAAAAACCGAAGCGCGTACGCAAGGAAAAAACCGAAGAGGAGGCTCCTGCAAAGCGCGCCACACGACAAAGTTTTTTCAAAAATCGCACGCCACAAGCGGAGCAACGTGAGGAAAATTTTGACGAAAAACCGAAGCGCGCACCACGAAAATCATCTTTCGACAGCGAGGATAAACCTAAGCGGGCGCCGCGAAAATCGTATGATGGCGAGGAAAAACCGCGCAGAAGTTTTGGCGATGATAAAAAATCGTTTGTGCGAAAACCTTACGAAAAAAAGGCGTACGATAAGGACAGAAAACCCTACGAGCGTAAGCCGTATGGCGACAAGCCCCGTCAGCCACGCTTTGGGCGCGATGGCGAGGAAAAACCGCGCAGAAATTTCAGCGATGGAAAACCCTACGAGCGCAAGCCGTATGAAAGAAAATCGTACGGAGACGACAAGCCGCGCCGGAGCTTTAGCGATGACAAAAAACCATACGAACGCCGAAAAACCTACGGCGAGGATAAGCCTTTTGAGCGTAAGCCATACGCCAAAAAATCGTATGAAGAAAAATCTTTTTCCGATGATGCAAGGCGTCCGCGCAGAACGTTTGAGGACAAGCCGCGCAAGGACATTCGCGTGTTAGATAAATCTAAGGCAAAAGCAAAAGCGCAGGACCCCAACGAGCCGGTTCGGCTCAACAAGTTTATTGCCAACTCGGGCGTGTGCTCGCGCCGCGAAGCTGACGAATATATTGAAAATGGCGAAATTACCGTAAACGGAGCGGTGGTTACCGAGTTGGGCACAAAGGTTTTGATTACCGATGATATTCGCTGGAATGGCGAACGACTTTCGGGCGAAAAAAAAGTGTACGTGCTGCTCAATAAACCAAAGGGTTACGTTACAACCGTAGAAGACCCGCACGCCGATAAAACGGTGATGGATTTGATTGCCGGCGCGTGCAAAGAGCGCGTTTATCCTGTTGGAAGATTGGACAAAAACACCACCGGCGTGCTGCTTTTTACCAACGATGGCGAGCTGACCAAACAGCTTACCCACCCCAGCTACAACAAGCGCAAGGTGTACCACGCAGTGTTGGACAAAACCTTCAAAAAACCCGACATGGAAAAACTCGTGAAGGGCATTGAACTTGAAGATGGCTTGGCAATAGCCGATGAAGTTGGTTACGCCAACTTGGAGGATAAGTGCGAGGTGGGGCTTGAAATTCATTCGGGTCGCAACCGCATTGTGCGCCGCATGTTTGAAGCGCTGGGATACGAGGTAAAAAAACTCGACCGCGTTTACTTTGCCGGGCTAACAAAGAAATCGTTGGAGCGCGGAAAGTGGCGCGTGCTAACGCCTAAAGAGGTGAGCATGCTCAAAATGGGAGCTTACGAATAAAAGAAAAAGCGGTGAAAATTTTCACCGCTTTTTTTATTTACTTTACCTCGCTGTACCAAATTTTCACCTGCGGTTTTTTTCCCGCTCTGTTGCTGATAAAAATGCTGCGAGCATCTTCTTGTTCAACCTCAACAGCATTTCCGTTGCTGTCAGAGGTGTAAGTAAACGCGTAGGGCGTAATCAGTATTGGCTTGCTAACGCCTGCTCGCTCACTATCGTTAATTTTTTTCGGCAGCGCTTCGCTAAAAGCGTGCGTAATGTTGATGGCGTACTGCATTTGCGAGCGATTTAAAGCTCCGCCAAATGTGCTTCTACTCGAAATTGAAAAGTCAGTAATGTAGCCATAGCTGCTTGTGCCCAACTCAACGCACTTCATTGTGGTGGAATACGCATCTACCGCCGAGTAGTTTTCGCTATCCTCTACCGGCAAAACAAGCTCCGCACGGCTTACGGCAATGTTGCGTTCATTTGCCCAGCTGCGTATTGCCGCCGTATCAAACCTTAGCTCTGTAGCAACGCCGCACAAGCCTTGCATGGCCAGCACATCGTTGTTGCCGGTTTGCGCAAATTCCGCTTTGTAATCGTGCTGAAAGTAGTTGAAGTTTTGACCGCTCACGCCGTACAAAAAACTTCTTGTGGTAGAATCGGTGGGGTGGTAGTAGGCCGTAAGCGATGTTTGGCCAGCGCCGGCGTACTTTATGCAGCCGTCGTTCTCATTTTTTACCGTAATGTACAAGCCCTTGAAAGCGACCGCAAAAGTATCGGCAGCGCTCATGTTGCGCCACAATTTTTCCAGCAAATTATCGTTTAACCGTATTGATAATTTTGTAGTATCGTAGGCCAGCGCGCCGCCGCTTACCACTAAATTTTCGGTGCCTATTATGCTGTCAATATTAAATCCCGAGGTGCTTTTATCAAAGCTTCTTGTTCCGTAAAATTTAGCCGAATCCGCAAGATTTTGCGTAAGCGCGTACACCTCTACCTGCATGTTGGCCGTTTTGCTGCCGTAGCCCGCCTCCGAAACATCAAGCACCAAGCACACCGAATCGAAGCCGGCCACCGTATCGCCAAAGTCAAAGCCGTACTCCTGCGGCACAAAGGTAAGGGCAAATCCCGCCTGCGTTTTTCCCAAGCGCGGGTCGTTAGCTACGCCAAGCACGCCGCGCAAAAAATTGCCGTAGGGGTAGTACGATGTTAGCATAGAATCCTTGGGGCGCACCGTGCTGAAGCTGCAAAAGTTTGATGCGTCAAAAAGTTCGACCTGCAGCTGCTGGCTGTCGGGGATAAAGTTTTCGCCCAAGGTTTTGTCCATGTCGGTGCAGGATTGCAGCGCAAAAAATAGCGAAA
>JAITVR010000059.1 GCA_031285695.1 Prevotellaceae bacterium | reverse complement strand
GGCAGGAGTTTTCCCTCAAAATTGGCTTCTTCGTAGAGGTAATTTCTTGAAACATGCAACCTTTTTACTAATTTTGCACGCATGAACTTACAGCTGCTGCGCGCCTACATAGCTTACTGCCGCAAGGCAAAACACCGCAAGGGGCACGGCGTGCACTCGCCCTTTATGTACGAGCTGGTGCGCAGCGTTTTTTTTGCAAAAAAAGAAAGGAGCGAGCCGGAAAATAGGTGCGAAAGAATACGCACGCGCCTCAACGTTTTTTGCGAAAAGAAAAGCTTGCAGCTGGTGCAGGTAAAGGAAAAAAACGATTTGATTTTTTACACCGAAAATTGCATTGCACTACTTGCGCAACCGCATGAAAACGCTGAGCTGTGGGAGTTTTTACAGGAGAATAAAGGCACAAAAGTAACAGCCGACTGCTGGAAGTTTGGCTTGGCAATTTCCGCAACGCACTTGCAAAAACAAGCATATGTAGTAAAGTTGTAAAACGTCATTGCGACGAGTTCGCAATGACGCACCTCAATTTAAAACTTGAAACACCATGATTTACACAAAAACAGGCGACAAGGGAACAACATCTTTAGGCAACGGAACGCGCGTAAGCAAGGCGCACATTAGGGTTGAGGCCTACGGTACGGTGGACGAGCTCTGCTCGCACCTTGGGCTGCTGCGCGCCATGAACGTGGGCAAACCGCACAACGAAACGCTGCTCAACATTCAAAAAATGCTGATGACGGCTGCCGCGCAGCTCTCGCTGTGCAAGGGTTTTGAGGTTACGGAAAGTGATGTAAAAATGCTGGAAAATGAAATTGACGCGCTGCAAAAATCGCTGCCGCCGCTCAAGTATTTTGTTTTGCCAAGCGGAAATATGGCCGCCGCGCAGTGCCACGTGGCGCGCTGCGTGTGCCGCCGCGCCGAGCGATTGACGGTGCAGCTACTCGAAAACCAAGACAGCGCGGAGGAAACGCTGCTTGGCCTGCTCAACCGATTATCGGACTACTTGTTTGTGCTTTCACGAACAATTTGCGTGGCGGCAGGAATTGACGAAACCTTTTGGATACCAAAGCAGTAACGTTTCCCTTTTAGGTTAAAGAAGGTTTAATAGCTGTTTTTTGTAAATATAAGGGCGGAGATACACTTTATTTTTCTACTTTTGCGAACTTTTTTAAAGGTAAAAATCACTTAAACGAGAAAAAAAATGTACTGGACGCTTGAACTTGCATCGAAGCTGGAGGACGCTCCCTGGCCTGCAACCAAAGATGAACTGATTGACTTTGCGCAACGCTCGGGTTCGCCGATGGAGGTAATAGAAAATTTGCAGGAAATAGAGGACGAGGGTGAAATGTATGAAAGCATTGAGGACATTTGGCCCGATTACCCCAGCAAGGAGGATTTCTTTTTTAACGAGGAGGAGTATTAGCCAACGAAAAAAATAGGCTGCAAACTTTTTGCAGCCTATTTTTTGTTTTACTTTTTCTTCTTTTTTGCACCCGCCGGCGGATACGAAGCGTTGCCCACAAAGGGTTTGCTGCTGGGCTCGTGCTTGAAGCTGTAGGCAATTAACCCCACGCCAAGCAGCACAAACGGAATGCTGAGCAGCTGCCCCATATCGAGCGCCATGCCCTGCTCAAAATCAACTTGAACTTCCTTGATAAACTCCACAAAAAAGCGGAAGGTAAACGTCAGCACAAGGAAAAGTCCGAACAAAAAACCGCCGCGGTTGCGCAGGTTTTCTTTCTTCTGAAAAATAAACATGAGTACAAAAAAGATGACCAAGTACGCCAGCGATTCGTAAATTTGCGTGGGGTGCTTGGGCACAACTTCGCCGCGCTGCTCGAAGATAAATCCCCAGGGCAGCGAGGTTTGCACGCCGTAAACCTCGGAGTTCATTAGGTTTCCTAAGCGAATAAAAAATCCGGTGAGCGCCACCACAATCACAATTCTATCGAGCAGCCACAGGTAGCGCATTTTGTACTTTCGGCAAAAAAGGTACAAGCCCAGCGGCACGCCAATGGCCGCTCCGTGGCTCGCCAAACCCTGCAATCCTATCCATTCAAAAGTAGGCTGAAAGCGCACGGGCAAAATAATTTCGAGCGGGTGCGCAAGGTAGTACGCCGGCTCATAAAAAAAGCAGTGCCCCAAGCGCAGCCCCAAAATGGTGGAAATAAATGCCCACATAATAAGCGTATCGAGCAGCTCAATGGGCAGCTTATCGCGCTTAAAAAAGCGGTTGAAAATGTAGATATTTGCCGCAAAGGCCGCCACAAACAGCAGGCTGTAGTAGCGAATTGGAAAGGGGCCGAGCGAAAAAATTTCGGGGTCAACGCTCCACGTAATGAATGACAACATAGTTAAAAATTAAAAATTAAAAATTAAAAATTAAAAGTCTTTTCATTCTCCACTCTCAATTTTCAACTTTCAATTGGTTACTGTAGCATCTTCAATATTTCGTCTATTTTTGGCGTAAGAATAACTTCTATGCGGCGGTTGGCCTGCCGCGCTTCCTGCGTTTTGGCTCGGCTAATGGGCAAATACTCCGAGCGACCGGCCGCCGTAATGCGCGATTCCTCAATGGTAGAGCCGCCAAGCATAAGTCGTACCACCGAGGTGGCGCGCTTGCAGCTCAAGTCCCAGTTATCCAGCAGCTGCCCCGCGCCCTTGTAGGGCACATCGTCCGTGTGGCCTTCAATTACTACGTTGATGTCGGGATTTTTTTCTAAAACTCCGGTAATTGATTTTATGGCTTCGGCGCCGCGCGCGTCAACTTCGGAGCTGCCCGAGGCAAAGAGCAGCTTATCTTCCATCGAAACATAGACTTTTCCATCGCGAATTTTTACGGTCAAGCCTTTTCCCTCAAAGTTGAGCAGCGCGTCCGACAGTTTTTTCTTCAGCGCGTTGGTTACCGAATCCTTTTGGTGCAGCGCGCGCTCCAGCGCTATTAGCTTGGCGTTGCGCTCGTCCAAATCCTGCGAAAGCTGCTGCACCGCCGCGCCGCGCTCGTTCACCGTGCGCTCCATTTTGTACAGCTCATCTTCCTTTGCTTGAAGCGTGGATTGGTTTTGCTGAATTTGCTCCAGCAGCGTGCGCATTTCTTTTTGGCTGCCTTTTTGCGCTGTTTCCAGCATTTTCATTAGGTTGGCGTAGCGGTTGTTGAGCGATTGCAGCTCGTCTTGCAGCAGCACAATGGTGTCCTGCAGCTGCGCAATGCGGTCATCTTGCGCAGCGTTTTCGGTCCGCATTTTTTGGTTTTGCATTTTTACGCCCTCCATTTCCACGTTGAGCTGTAGCGCACTTTCGGCGCAAATACGTTGCTTATCCTGCGCGTCCTGCAGCTGCTTGGGCGAAATGCACGAGGAAAAAATCAGCGAAGAAAAAAAGGCTACGAGTAAAAAATATTGCTTCATATGTTACGTGTGAAAAATTTTGAATTTCGGTTACTATTTTTGTCTTTACAGGTAAGATTAACATGAAAATATCCTGTAAATTTTGCAAATTCTGTCTATAATTTATTCTTCCAAAAATTATTACGGGCAAAAGTAGCGAGTTACCGCGCAAATTTACTAATTTTGCACGCTATATCTGTTAAATTTTGCAAGCAATGCCGCAAGGTAAATACTCGCTTTTAGAAAATATTGAATACCCCGCCGACCTAAAACGGCTGCTGCCACAGCAGCTGGCGGAGCTGTGCCGCGAGGTGCGCGATTTTATCATCGATGAGGTATCGGAAAACCCCGGGCACTTTGGCGCAAGCCTTGGCGTGGTGGAGCTTACCGTGGCGCTGCACTACGTGTTCAACACGCCCTACGACCGCTTGGTGTGGGACGTGGGGCACCAGGCCTACGCCCACAAAATTTTGACGGGGCGCAGAAAATTCTTCTCAAAAAACAGAAAATACCACGGCATAAGCGGCTTTCCGCGCATGAGCGAAAGCGAGTACGACGCCTTTGGCGCGGGGCACGCCTCTACCTCCATTTCGGCGGCGCTGGGCTTGGCCGTGGCGGCAAAAATGAAGGGCGAAAATCGGCAAACCATTGCCGTTATTGGCGATGGCTCTATGACGGGCGGCCTGGCCTTTGAGGGGCTCAACAACGCCGGCATGGAAAAACCCAACATGCTCGTTATACTCAACGACAACGACATGGCCATTGACCCCAACGTGGGCGCCATGCACAACTACCTTGCCAACATTACGCTCTCGAAGGTGTACAACCGCATGAAGGACGAGTTGTGGGGCATGACCGAGCGCGCAAAAGCCATTCGACTGTTTTTACAAAAAACGCTTATTGCCCTCAAGGCGCCGCTGCTGCGCAAGGGCAACCTGTTCGAGTCGCTGGGCTTTCGTTACTTTGGCCCCATTGACGGGCACGATGTGGAGAAGCTGGTAAAAACGTTGGAAACGCTCAAAAACATTCCCGGCCCCAAGCTGCTGCACATACTTACCAAAAAAGGCAAGGGCTACAAGCCCGCCGAGGATAACCAAACGCTGTGGCACGCCCCCGGCACCTTCGACCGCAACACCGGCGTGCGCCACAGCCACCACAGCAATGGGCAGCCCCCGCTTTACCAGCAAGTTTTTGGCGAAACAATTGTAGAGCTCGCCGAAAAAAACGATAGCATAGTGGGCATTACCCCCGCCATGCCCTCGGGCTGCTCGCTCAACATTATGATGGAAAAAATGCCCGACCGCGTGTTCGATGTGGGCATTGCCGAGCAGCACGCCGTAACCTTTTCGGCAGGCTTGGCAGCCGAGGGTAAAATTCCCTTTTGCAACATTTACTCCAGCTTCATGCAGCGCGGCTACGACGGCATTATTCACGATGTTGCCCTGCAAAACCTGCACGTAGTTTTTTGCCTCGACCGCGGCGGACTCGTGGGCGAGGACGGCGCCACGCACCACGGCGTGTACGACATTGCCTACCTGCGCTGCGTGCCCAACCTGGTGGTGGCCGCGCCCATGAATGAGGTCGAGCTGCGCAACATGCTATACACCGCCCAGCTGCCGCAGCAGCGCGCCTTCTCCATTCGCTACCCGCGCGGCAGCGGCCTTACCCCCGATTGGAAAAAACCTTTTGAAGAAATCACCGTAGGAAAATCTCGACAGCTAACTAACGGCAGCCAGGTGGCCGTTCTTACGCTTGGGCATGTAGGAAATTTTGCCGAACAGGCGGTACAAAAGTTAGCGCACGAAGGAATTTCCTGCGCCCACTACGATATGCGCTTTGCCAAACCCATTGACGAGGAGGCGCTGCACGAGGTGGGGAAAATGTTTACGCAGGTAGTTACGGTTGAGGACGGCGCCGTGCTGGGCGGCATGGGCAGCGCCGTGGCCGAGTTTTTTACCACCCACGGCTACAAAACGCAGGTTACGCGCCTTGGCGTGCCCGACCGCTTTGTGGAGCACGGCACCATGGCCGAGCTGCAGGCCGAGTGCGGCTTTGATGCCGAAGGAATATACAAGGCCGTAAAGTTGATAATGGATAATGAATAGTGGACAATTGATAAATAATTATCCACTATTCATTGTCCATTATCAATTATTTTTCTATCTTTGCACACCCAATTCAGAAAAAATGCCCGGATGGCGGAATTGGTAGACGCGCTGGTCTCAAACACCAGTGGAGCAATCTGTGCCGGTTCGATCCCGGCTCCGGGTACACAAAAAATCGCAAACTTCTACTTTTAGAAGTTCGCGATTTTTTTGCGTTAGCAGGAGTGCACCCGTTCGGCGGCATGTTGCTGCTGCCGTTGAACAGAAATGTTGCCTTGCAGAAGGTTTCAAATCCGAAATTTGGAAGCACCTGCGCCTGCTGAAGGTGTTGTTGAATGAATACGAGGAAACAATTACCACTTGCTGCTCAAGCCGGAACCGGATTTTTTGATGAACGCGCTTTGTGATAAAT
>JAITVR010000039.1 GCA_031285695.1 Prevotellaceae bacterium | reverse complement strand
TCTCATTACTATTTTAAATCAACGCAAATTATCAAATCTTGGTCGCGGAGGTACAGCTTGCCGCCGGCAATGACGGGGTGCGCCCACACCTTGTTATCCTGCGTTTGCAGCGCGGTGCGCTCGGGGAAGTCCATGCGGCTTACCTCCTTCCAGCCCTCGGGCGAAGCCACCGCCACCGAAAGCGTGCCCGAAGCCTCATCAAGCGCAATGAAGTGCCCATCAACTCCTACCACGCTGCCGCGCACGGCTCCCTCGCCGGGTTTGCTGCGCTTTGCCCAAGTGCGCTCGCCTGTTTTTAGGTTTTGGCACACCCAGCCTGCATTGTCCGAGTGGCCGTAAATGTAGCCATTCATAAGCACCACGCCGCCGTGCTGGTTTATCATATTTTTGTTGAAGTAAATGGAGTCGGCCTTAATTTCGTTGCCCACCTTGCTAAGCCGAAAGCTGTTGCAGCCGGCGTTGTAGCCCGAGGTAACGTACACCACGTTGTTTTCAAAAATGGGGGTAGGAATAACGCCTGTTTTGTAGTTGGGAATAACGTACTTCCACAGCACCTTGCCATCAACCGATACGCCGGCCACACCCTTGGCCGCCTGCTGAATGTACATGCGCACGCCGTCCACCTCGGCCACTATGGGCGAGGAGTAGCCGGCATCGTCCGTCCAATCCTTGGTGCGCCAAACGAGCGCGCCGGTGTTTTTGTCCAAGGCTACCATGGTGCCATCGGCGCCGCCGGGGGTGCAGATTACTAAGTTGCCATCGACCAAGGGCGACTCGCAAAAGCCCCAGCGCGACATCATTTTTCCGTTGAAATCGGAGGTAAAATCTTTTGTCCAAATTATTTTACCGCTGGCCGCCTCAAGGCAGTGAATTTGCCCAATGCCGCGAATGAGGTACAGCTTATCGCCGGCTACGGTAACCGAGCCTCGGGGGCAGTTTCCGCGGTCTGCTACAGCTTCGTCGCCCAGCTCCTGCTTCCACTTCAGCGCGCCGGTTTTTACATCTACCGCAAAGGCAAAGCCCTTGCTATCCGTTGCGCCTTGGCAGTACAGCACGCCTCCGGCAATGCTGGGCGAGGAGTAGCCCAGGCCTGCCTCTCTAAAAGTCCACGCCACGGTGGGTTTTTTGGCCGCCCAGCTAAGGTTGAGCCCCTTTTCGGTAGAAACGCCGGTGCGGTTGGCGCCGCGCCACTGCGGCCAGTCCTGTGCCTGCACCGAAATTGCCATGCCGCAAAGTATGGCTGCTGCTAGTAAAATCTTTTTCATTGCTTGTTTGTTTTTTAAATCGTTATTAAAATGTTTTTTTTAAGCTTTCTTGTTGTTACCCTGAGCCTGTCGAACCGAAGGTCGGCGGAGCCAACGGTCTCGGGTTAGCATGGTGGTAGCGTGAGATGCTTCGACAAGCTCAGCATGACAACGGGATACACCCATCGTCATTGCGAGCGGGTTTAGCGAAGCAACCTCAAATCTTGTTGTCATTGCGGGCTTGACCCGCAATCCCCCGATTGGGAGATACCGTGTCAAGCACGGTATGACAGGTATGGCTGGAGATTGCTTCTTCGCTCGTGCCTCGCTCCTCGCAATGACGTGGCTCTTTTCTACCTGCAAAGTCGTTGCTACCACTTGCAGAAGGGTTGCTACCGGCTGCAAAGTCGTTCCCTCCACTTGCAAAGTCATTTCTCCCTATTGCAGTACCATTCCTTCGCCTTGCAAAGTCATTCCCCTGTGCTGCAAAGTCGTTTCGGCGCTGCTCAACGACCTTTTCCGGACGCTGAGCGAAGCCGAAGCGCCGCTTAGCGATGCTTAAACGGGCAACCCTCCAAGTGGTCGTTCACGTAGCCCACGGCCTGCAGGTGGGCGTAGCAAATGGTGGTGCCGAAAAACTTGAAACCCCGCTTTTTCATGTCCCTGCTAATAGCGTCGGACAGGGGCGACGAGGCGGGAATTTGGCTCAGCGTTTTCCACCGGTTGACAACTGGTTTTCCCTTGGGCAAAAATGCCTTTAGGTAGCCGCAAAAGCTGCCGAATTCCTTTTGTATTTCCAAAAAATGTTGGGCGTTGGTAATGGTTGACTCAATTTTCAGCCGGTTGCGAATAATTCCCGCGTCCTGCATTAGGCGCTCCACATCTTCCGGCGTCATTTTGGCCACTTTTTTGACGTTAAAGTTGGCAAAAGCCTTGCGGTAGCCTTCGCGCCGCCTAAGAATAGTCAGCCAGCTCAAGCCCGCCTGCGCGCCTTCAAGCACCAAAAATTCAAACATTTTTGGGTCGTCCGTCACCTCTTTTCCCCACTCCTCGTCGTGATACTTAACGTAAATAGGGTCCGATGTGCACCAGCCGCAGCGCGGGTCATTTTCTTGCTTTTGCATGTTTTTCTTCTTTTTTTGTCGTTTCAACGCAGCGCGAAAGACGGCAACGGCGACAAATATACAAAAAAAATGATACGGTTATTTGTCGTTAGCGTTACTTTACGTACAAGCAAGGTAATTCCATACTTTTTTGTACTTTTACAAAAAAATTTCGAAAAATGAAAATTGAGAGCATAAAACTTAAAAACTTTAAGACTTTCCAATCTCTTGAATTAAGAAACATTCCAGAATTGGCCATTTTTGTGGGCGCCAATGGAGTTGGTAAAACTACGCTTTTCGATGTTTTTGGTTTTCTTAGCGATGCGCTAAAAAACAATGTTCGACAAGCTCTACAAAAACGAGGTGGATTTAAAGAGGTAATCAGTCGTGGACAAACAGGGTTAATAGAGATAGAACTTCAATTTCGTTTAACTATAGCAGGAAAATACAGATTAGTTACCTACAGACTCGAGATTGGAGAGCAAAACGGAAAACCAATAGTAGAGCGAGAAATACTTCGCTATAAGAGGAGTTCATACGGCTCTCCTTATCACTTTCTTGATTTTTCTCGGGGTAATGGTTACGCCATTACCAACGAAGAAGATTTTGACAAAAAAGATGAAGAGTTAGGTAGAGAAACGCAAAAACTTGGAGCTCCCGACATACTAGCCATTAAAGGTCTTGGACAGTTTGATAAATTCAAAGCTGCCAACGCTTTTCGAAGTTTCATTGAAAATTGGCATGTTTCGGATTTCCATATAGCTGAAGCTCGACCAAGTCAAGAGGCAGGGTATGCAGAGCATTTGTCCACTACAGGTGAAAATTTATCACTTGTTGCTCAGTACATCTTTGAAAATCACACTAAACGGTTTAACATGGTGTTGGAGAAAATGAAGCAACGCGTTCCAGGGGTAAGTGATGTTATTGCAAAGTCAACAATTGACGGGAGAATTGTGTTGCAATTCCAAGACGGCTCTTTCAAGGACCCCTTTATCGCCAATTTTGTATCAGACGGCACCATCAAAATGTTTGCCTACCTCATACTGCTACATGACCCACATCCGCACCCCTTACTATGTATAGAGGAGCCCGAAAATCAACTATACCCAAATTTACTAGTGGAACTTTTAGATGAATTTAGGTTATATGCAAATACAGGGGGGCAAGTATTTATATCTTCACACTCTCCTGATTTGCTAAATGGGGCTAAACCAAATGAAGTTTACTGGCTTACAAAAACTAACGGCTACACAAAAATAGAGCATGCGTTAGGTCATAAAGAAATTGTAGCACTCTACGATGAAGGTGATAAATTGGGGTATTTGTGGAAAGAAGGTTATTTTGTTGGCAGCAATCCTCAATAGGCATGAACTCAACTGTAATAGAAATACTAACAGAAGAAGCCTCTATGGAAAATTTTCTACGAGTTCTTCTACCTCGAATTTTACCTTCAGATTACACATTGGGCAAAAATTGCTTTATCCGCCCACACGAGGGGAAAAGCCACCTAAAAAAATCTATTCCCATAAAAATGAGAGCTTATCCTAATTATGGCTATCCCGTCAAGGTGCTTATTCTTCATGACCAAGACTCTAATGATTGCATGCAATTAAAAGGCGAATTGCAAGCGCTGTGTACAAACTCGTCAATCCCCCTTGTAGTTCGGATAGCATGCCGAGAATTAGAAAATTGGTATTTAGGAGATTTGAATGCCGTAGAAACTGTATATCCAAGGACAAAGGCAAGCAGACAAAGGCATGTAGCAAAGTTTCGTGAACCAGACAATGTGATTGGCTCGCATGAAATGAGCCTCCTCACCAAAGATTTTTCAAAAAGCCATGCTTCACGAGAAATTCCTAAGCACATGAATCTCACTGTTAATACCTCTGCAAGTTTTAATCATTTTCTATCCGGACTAAACAAGCTAATTGCTTTGTAGTTTTTTAAACGAAACGCTTACCCATGTCAACGCGTAAAATTGTTGTAACCGTTGCCCCCGTGTGCCACGGAGGCAAGCAAATTCCTGCCGAGTGCAGCAACCCGCTCACACCGCAAGCCATTGCCGAAGATACCTTAAGCTGCGCCAAAGCCGGCGCATCGCAGGTGCACCTGCACACGCGCGAGCTCAATGGCGAGCCAACCTTCGACCTTACCGTTTTTAGCCAAACGCTGGACTTAATTCGCGCCAAAAGCGACATTGTAATACAGGGTTCCACCGGTGGGCTGTCCACGCTCACGCTCGAGGAGCGCTGCGTGTGCCTCAACGAGCCGCGCGTAGAGGTGGCTTCGCTCAACATGGGCTCGGTCAACTTTGGCGAAGCGGCCTACGTAAATACGCTGCCCGACATGCGCTTTTGGGCGGCCCGAATGAAGGAAAAAAAGGTGGTTCCCGAGCTCGAAATTTTTGACCTCAGCATGGTCGAAACCTGCCACAAGCTGGCCGACGAAGGCGTGCTGAGCCGCCCGCTGCACTACAACTTTTGCCTCGGCACCGGCACGGCAAGCAACCTTTCGGACTCGCCGCGCAACCTGCTTTACATGACTTCGCTCACCGAGCAAAACCCGCACTGGGGCTTAAATAACGACCAAATGCAAAGCTTCAACATGCTGGCCTGCGCCATTGCCATGGGCGCAAGCGTGGTGCGCGTGGGTTTTGAGGATAGCTTTTGCTACGCGCCCGGAAAATTTGCACCCAACAACGCTTTTTTGGTCGAAAAAATTGTTGCGCTCATTCGCGCCATGGGGCACGAACCCGCCACAGCCGCCGAGGCAAGGCAAATGTTTGGCATTGATAAGCTGAGAAAGTAAAAATGGAAGACTTTGTAGCTCCGCCCAACCACGTAAATTTTCTTGCCAAAAAACTTTTTGGCAGCTGCGGCGAAATTATAGACGGCTCCATTGCCTACCTGCAGCCCCACGGCGGCGGACCTGTGGAGGTGCACACCCACGCGCACAATCACCTGTTTGTAGTGGTGCAGGGGCAGGCAAAAATCAAGCTGAATGACACCGAAAAAACACTAAACCCGAACGAGTCCTTTTTAGTTGAAGGTTCTATACCTCATTCCGTTTGGAACAATACTGATACGACAACCATCATGGTTGG
>JAITVR010000018.1 GCA_031285695.1 Prevotellaceae bacterium | reverse complement strand
CCGCACGCCACCGCGCAAGCCCCATACCACGTCATTGCGAGCGGGTTTAGCGAAGCGGAGCTCGGCGTAGCCAATATCTTGCCCGTTAGAAGTCATCGGAAAGGTCTTAGAGGTCATCGGCGAGGTGTTAGAAGCCGTCGGAAGAGGCTTAGAAGTCATTGGTGAAGTGTTAGAAGTCATCGGCGAGGTGTTAGAAGCCATCGAAAATTCTCCGGAAGCCGTCGGAAAGTGTCCGGAAGCCAATTAAGGCACATATTTTGTTAAAAAATAGCTGCTTTTAGAGGTTTAGGCTTGTTTGTTCAATATAAGAATTATCTTTGCAGGCGAATACAATTGGTTAGTATATAGTAAATTATAATTAGAGTTAAAAATACACCTACTATGACGGCACTAAGAGATTTTTTGATGCAAAACGGGGGAATTCCCATGTACGTTATCTTTCTGATAATTTTGCTGACCTTTTTAGCGGTAATGGTAGTAAAGGAGCGGGTGGAGGCAAAAAGGCAGGTAAAGGACGCTGCGCCTCTTACCGAAAAGGAAAAGTGCAGGAACTACCTTCAAGGCGTTGCAATGCTTTGGGGGACGGTGCTGGTGGTTTTTGCCATGTGCTACATTGGCGGCATACGCCTTGCCGATATTGGCTTTAGACCGCTACGCTTGGGCTACGGGTTTTGGTTTACCGCCGCTACGCTTACGCTGGGCGGAGTGGCCATTGCTTACTTTTTGTACAACATAGTTGGCGTGCTGGTAAGCGAAAAGTTTAGAAAAAAGGGAATAAAAACCTCATCAAGCGCGGTGCTAAACGCGATTCCGCGAACTAAAAGAGCAAAGTGGCTATTCTCGCTTTTGGCGCTCAGCGCCGGCGTGTGCGAAGAAATTGTATTCCGCGGATTTTTCCTCTTTCTTATTCTATCCATATTTCCCGAGCTTCCGGTGTGGCTTGCTGCCCTCATTCCCATTGTGCTATTTGGGCTTGCGCACCTTTACCAAGGGCTACAGGGCGTGGTGAGCACGGCAGTGGTAGGGGCAATTTTTATGTGCCTGTACTTGGCCACCGATAGCCTGCTGCTTGCCATGGTGCTGCACTTCCTAATGGACGTTGTAGCCGCCTTTGTGCTTAAGGAGGAAGATGAAATGCCCGTGATTGCAAGCTTGTAGCGCTGCTCGAGGTTGCTTTTGCTGAGTAGAGCTGGCGCTGAAAAGGATTTTTTGGAAGAAAATGGCGTATATTTGTACGCGAAAGCTATAAACGAAGTAAAGCTATGGTACACGAAGTAAAAAAAATCACGGCAACGACTATCAGCTCGTTGGTAAAAAAACGCAAAACGCCGCACAAAACACTTGCCGATATGTACGGCAAGCTGAAGCGTGGCTTTGACGGATTGGCGTATCAAAAAGCAGCGCGCAATGAGTGGAGCTGATATTTTAGCCGATACAAATGTCCTAATATACGCTATGGAGGAGCATCCGGCGGTAAAAGGGCTTAACCTATGTGCGCCTGCTATCTCGGTGGTTTCTGAAATAGAGTTGTTGGGAAAGAAAGGAATTCCCAACAAAGAGGCTACCGCTATTCGTGAGCTGCTGAGCGGTTATCCTATTGTGCCTCTTTCGGAGGACATAAAGGAAATTGCCATACTCTTAAAGCAAAAGTACAGCATCAAAACTCCCGATGCCATTATTGCAGCAACGGCTAAATTTCTTGACCTAATGTTGGTAACAGCCGATAAAGATTTTTCTCGTATAGAGGAAATAGATGTTGTTCTTTTAACGCTGTAAATTTTTTTCCTAAAAAAAAGTCAAGGCATGAAAACCTTGACTTGAGATTGCTTCGTCGCTCATTCTTCGCTCCTCGCAATGATGTGGTCAATCCTTACCTCAGCAGATACGCCTTAAAGTCCTCGAACTTGCTGCTCATGGCGGTGCTCTGCTTTTGTCCGCGCATAAAGGCTTGCAGCTTGGCGGGAATTTCAATATCGGCGTTCAAAATCTTATCCACCGTTTCCTTAAACTTGGCGGGGTGCGCTGTTTCTATAAAGAAACCTTTTGCCGATTTGTCGGTTTTTAAATACTCCTGCAAACCCTCGTAGGCGCAGGCTCCGTGCGGGTCGAGCATGTACTTTGTTTCGCTGTAAACGCGCTGCATGGTTTCGGTAATTTGCGCATTGCTGTAGCGGTAACCCGAAATATCGGCCACAACTTTTGCGTGCTCGCTGCCGTACAAATCCATAATGCGCACAAAGTTGCTGGGGTTACCCACGTCCATAGCGTTGGCAATGGTGGCCACGCTTGCGCGCGGGTTGAACTTGGCGGTTTGCAGGTATTCTAAGAAAACATCGTTGGCGTTATTCGCCGCCACAAAGTGCTTTACGGGCAAGCCCATGCGCTTGGCAAGCAAGCCTGCCATTAGGTTTCCGAAGTTGCCGCTGGGCACGGAAATCACCACATTGCTGCCCTGCGGCATTTGCGCGTAGCCCCAAAAGTAGTAAAATGCTTGCGGAATAAAGCGCGCCAAGTTAATGGAGTTTGCCGAAGTTAAGGTCAACTTTTGGTTGAGTTCCTTATCCAAAAACGCCTGCTTTACCAAGCGCTGGCAGTCGTCAAAAGTTCCCTCAACCTCAATTGCACGAATATTTTTGCCTAAAGTAGTAAACTGGCTTTCCTGAATTTTGCTTACCAAACCTTTGGGGTAAAGCACGGTTACCGTAATGCCGTCAACGCCCAAAAAGCCGTTGGCTACGGCGCTGCCCGTGTCGCCCGAAGTGGCCACAAGCACATTTGCCTCACGTTGTTCGTCCTGCGTAAAGTGCTGCATCATGCGCGCCAAAAATCGTGCGCCAACATCTTTGAATGCGAGCGTTGGGCCATGAAATAGTTCGAGCGAGTAAATGCTATCGGTAACTTTTACCAACGGAATTTCAAAATCCAAGGCGCCATACACAATTTCGCGCAGCGATTTTGCATCAACATCTTCGCCAAAAAGCGCGGTAGCAACTTCTAACGAGATTTCTTGAAAAGTTTTTGTACGAATTGTTGCAAAAAATTCTTTGCTCAGCTGCGGAATTTTTTCGGGCATATACAATCCGTTATCATCTGCCAAACCCTTTAGCACCGCGTCTTTGAGCGATGATAGGGGAACTTGCTTATTGGTGCTGTAATACTTCATATTTTATGTACTATTTTTTCATTTACCATCTACCATTTTACCATGCGCGTGGGCTTGTGCGAAATGGTAAATAGTAAATTGTCTAATGGTAAATTATTCTGCTATTCTTACTCCTTCTTTATTTATGGGCGAAACAAAAACGTGGTTTTCTATGCCAACTTTGTTGAATCCGTCCTGCATGGCCTGCGCTACTTTTTGCGCTGTTTTTTCGGTTTTGCTAAGCGCAAAAATTGAGGGGCCGCTGCCCGAAATGCTGCAACCCAAGGCGCCTGCATCAAGCGCGGCTTGCTTTATGGCGTAAAATTCGGGAATGAGCATCGCGCGCACCGGCTCCACAATCACATCGTGCAGCGAGCGACCAATCAAATCGTAGTCGTTGGTAAAAAGTCCGGCCACCAATCCCGCCACGTTGCCCCACTGCTCCACCGCCTTTTTTATTGGCACTTCCTGACGAAGAATTTTGCGGCTATCGCTTGTGCGCACCTCAATTTGTGGGTGCACCACGGTGGCAAAAATTTGCGGACTCGGAATGGGAATTACATCAAGCGGCGTGTAGCTGCGCACCAGCGTAAAGCCGCCCATGAGCGCAGGCGCAACGTTGTCGGCATGCGCCGAGCCGCTTGCCGCCTTTTCGCCCTGCATGGCAAATTGCACCAGCTCCTTGCGCGTAAACGGTTGCCCAAGCAGCTCGTTTGCGCCAAAAACGCCTGCGGCAGAGCTCGCCGCGCTTGAGCCCACGCCGCTTCCCGGCATAATTTTCGACAGGAAAGTAATGTTGAAACCCTGCTTGCTCTTCAGCGCATCGAGCATGGATTGCAGCGCAACCGCCGTTACGTTTTTTTCGGGCGCAAGCGGCAGGCCGTAGGGTGTTTCATCGGCCAAAACAATTTTACCCAAATCGTTCAGCTCAATGCTTATTTCATCGCCCGGATTGTTGAGCGCAAAGCCCAGCACATCAAAGCCGCAAGCCACGTTGGCAACGGTGGCGGGGGAGAATACTTTTATTTTTTTCAAGTTTATAAAGTTTGTAAAGTCTGTAAAGTCTGTAAAGTTTATAAAGTCCCTTTGCACTTGTTACCTTATGAACTTTACAAACCGTTATATATTTGCAACCCGAATTATATCGCCAAACACGCCTGCTGCCGTAACCGCAGCGCCTGCGCCCGCGCCTTTAATTACCATGGGTTGCGCGCTGTAGCGCTCGGTGTAAAGTGTAATAATATTGTC
>JAITVR010000002.1 GCA_031285695.1 Prevotellaceae bacterium | reverse complement strand
GTGCTCGACATTGTGGTGCTGGTGGCGCTGCTTAGCGTGGTATCGTGGGCTACGCTGCGGCACAGGAGCCGCAGGCCCATCATCATTTCGTCCATCATTTCGGTGGCGTACTTCGGCTTTTTGCGGCACGGCTGCGTGTGCGCGGTGGGCGCGGTGCAAAATATTGCGCTTTCGCTGGCCGATAGCAGCTACTTTGTGCCCGTCAGCGTGGCGCTGTTCTTCTTCATTCCGCTCATTTTCACGCTGTTTTTTTCGCGCACCTTTTGCGGCGGCGTGTGTCCCTTCGGCGCGCTACAGGATTTGGTCAACATTCGCAACTACCGGCTGTCGCGCGCGGTAACCACCCTGCTCGGCATCATTCCTTGGCTGTACTTGATTCTCGCGCTACTTTTTGCCGTTACCGGCAGCGGTTTTTTGATTTGCCGATTCGACCCCTTTGTCGGCATTTTCCGCTTGGGCGGCGAGCTATCGCTCATCATTACCGGCGTGCTGATACTGGTGCTGGCCATGTTTACCGGCCGCCCGTACTGCCGCTTCCTTTGCCCCTACGGCGTGCTGTTAAAGCTCGTTGCCAAGGTTTCTATTTTCGGGGTAAAAATTACGCGGCAGCAGTGCATCAACTGCGACCTGTGCCGCAACTCCTGCCCTACCGACGCCATTCTTCCGCCCAACGAAAACGCGGTGAAGGAAAAACGCGCCGCCGGCATACGCCGAATTTTACTTTACTTGGTTACCATTCCCGCCATGGTTGCGTTGTTCGCCTTCGGTGGATACTTGGTTTCGGACAAGCTGGCCAACGTAAACAAAGCTGTGCGCACCGCAATTTTGGTAGAGCGTTATGCAAATTTATCGCCCGAAGAGCAGCCGCTTGAGGTGAGTACCTTCCTCTCGCAGGGCGCATCGGTAGAGGAGCTGAGCGCGCAGGCGGCGCAAATTAGAAAGCAGTTCCGCACGCTGAGCGCCGTGGCGGGCGGGCTGATGGGCTTAGTAATATCGCTTACGCTGCTTGGCCTTTCGGTAAAGCGCGGACGAAAAATTTACACCGTTGATAATTCCTCTTGCGTAAGCTGCGGAAGGTGCTTTGGGTACTGCCCACAAAATAAACTAAAAGGTGAAAGGTAAAAAGGTGCACGGTAAAAGGTTGTGCCTACCGTGTACCCTTTACCATTTTTTATATAACAGAAAATGAACAAAAATAACTTAAGAATTATCGCCGCTATTTCGGCTGTGTTTGCTGCGGCCTTTGCTATTATGTTGGTCGTAAATTTTGCAGTAACATCAAGCAGCGCACCGCTTACTGCACCCATACTCGAAACGCTGAAAACGCTGAACTACGATGTGCAGGGCAACGAGCAGCTGGTGGCGCAAATCCGTGAGCTGGACTTGCTTTCGCGCCGCGCGTACTTCATTCGCACCTCGCAGCTCGAGGCGGGAATTATTATTCTCATCAGCATGTCGCTGGTGCTGGTGGTGTCGCTTGTGCTACTCAACTCAAAGTACAAAAGCCTTCCGCAAAAAGAAGTTGACGTGATTGACGAGTGGGCGCAAAAAACACTTGCGCGAAAATACGTGCGCTGGGGAAGCGTGGCGGTGCTTGCCCTGGCGGTGATTTTTGGCGTAGCCACAAGGTTTAACATTTCCGATAAAAAGGAAACGAAAACGCAGGAAGTGGTAGCCGAAGCAACAGAAGAAGTTATTCCTGAAAATGTAGAGGAGGCTGCTGCTGAAGCTGTGGAAGAAACGACAACAGAAGAAGCACCCTCTGCAACCACCGCGCAAGCAGAGCGGGTAAAAGTTGACACTGCAAAGGCAGCCGAAACACCTGCCACAGTCGAGGTTTCAAAGGTTACAGCAAACAATCTTAGGGGAAATAACGCCAACGGAGTTTCCGCTGCCAAGAATATTCCTACCGAGTGGAGCGTGGAAAAAGGCACCAATATTTTGTGGAAAATTGACACCAAAAAGTCGGGCTTCAGCTCACCCATTATTAGCGGCAACAAGGTATTTATAACAGGCGCTGACGAGGGCAGCCGCGAGCTATACTGCTACGATTTGACCACCGGCGCGCTGCTGTGGACTGCCGCCGCCGACAACATTTCCGGCTCGCCCGCTACCCTACCCGAGGTAAGCGAGGACACGGGTTTGGCCGCCTCATCGCCTGCCACCAACGGCAAGCAGGTGTGCGCCATTTTTGCCACCGGCGACATAATTTGCACCGACTACAGCGGCAAGCGCCTATGGGCAAAAAACCTCGGCGCACCCGATAACACCTACGGTTACGCCTCGTCGCTGCTGTGCGTGGGCAGCACCGTCTATGTGCAGTACGACAACGAAAGCAACCGCAAGGTGCTGGCCTTAGACATGGCCACCGGCAGCGAACGTTGGAGCGCAAACCGCCAAACGGCAGATAAAATTGCGTGGTCGTCGCCCATTATGGCAAACATCAACGGAAAATCTTCGCTCATTGTAATGGGATTGCCCAACATTACCTCGTACAATCCCGCCACCGGTGCCGAAAATTGGAAAACCAGCTGCTTTAGCGGCGAGGTGGCGGCAAGCCCCAGCTACAGCAATGGCATAGTGTTTGGCGCAAGCGAGTACGCCAAGCTGGTAGCACTTGATGCGGCCAGCGGCAAGCAGCTGTGGGAGCAAAGCGAGTTTATGCCCGATGTATCGAGCAGCTTGGCGGTAAACGGTTTCCTCTTTTTGGCCACGGGCTACGGCGCGGTGGCGGCCTACGACGCCAAAACGGGCGAAAGCATTTTTACGCAAGATTTCGGTGGACAGTTTTACGCCTCGCCCATGTACGCCGATGGCAAAATTTACCTTTTCGACACCGACGGCATGGCGTATATTTTTGAGGCAAGCAAAGAAATTAAGCTGCTCAACTCGTTTGCCACGGGGCTTTCGGCATCCTCCACCCCCGCCTTTACCGATGGCAAAATGGTGGTACGAACGGCAGGGAAGCTGTACTGCGTGGGAAAGAAATAGTAATAAGTAGTGAGGTAAAATCTGCCATAACGCCCCTGTGCTCCCTACCTCTACGGGTGTAAAATCATTTTACCTCCCCTATAGTAACATTTGATAACCTCGCAAACTTGGTACTTGCCACCAAGAGCCCTTCATATGCTCCACTTCGCTTGTATTTTACCACGCGGAGCGTTTTTTATGCCGCTGCCCACGGGCTTTTTACCCTCGGCGAGGCTTTCCCTGAGACAGCGGTGTATTTATCCTCAAGGTCGTTATTGGCTCAAGGCAGAAGCTGCTTCGACAGCCTCAGCATGACATAGGATTGAAGCTGCCAAGATAAAAGAAGCCAAGGTTTTTACCCTTGGCTTAAGAGATTGTTTCGCAAGTCGCGCAGCAGCTACCCTTTTTTCTTCTTTACCCCATTGTACACCAGGTACAGCACAAAGAGCACGCCGAGTACAAG
>JAITVR010000249.1 GCA_031285695.1 Prevotellaceae bacterium | reverse complement strand
GCGAGGTACGAGCAACGCGGCAATCTCAACATCGGGCTTGAGATTGCTTCGTCCTCGTTCCTCGTCCTCGCAATGACGGGTGGTTACACTCACAAAAAAAGGCTGCCAAACTGACAGCCTTTTTCTTTTATAGCAGAAAAACTACCTTCTATCGCGACCACCGCCTCTGCGGTCGCCACCACGGCGGTCGCCGTCGCGGCGCTCGGGGCGCGGCTTGCGCTCGGGCTCTACCCAACCTTCGGGGGCGGGAAGCAGGGCGCGGCGGCTTAGGCGCAGCTTGCCATTCTTTTCTACCTCAATGAGCTTTACCTCTATTTCATCGCCTTCCTTCAGCACATCTTCTACCTTTTCTACGCGCTCGTAGGCAATTTCCGAAATGTGCAGCAGGCCGTCTTTGCCCGGCATAATTTCTACAAATGCGCCGAAGTCGAGAATTGAAACTACCTTGCCCTTATATACTGTGCCTACTTCGGGCACTGCTACAATGGCCTTAATGCGAGCCATGGCGGCGTCAATGTCGGCCTTGTTTACGGCAAATACATCGACCAAGCCCTTTTCGCCCACCTCGGTAATGGTGATGGTGGTGTTGGTGGTTTTTTGTATTTCTTGAATTACCTTACCGCCCGGGCCAATTACCGCACCGATAAAGTCTTTGTCAATCACAATTTGCTCCAAGCGCGGCACGTGCGGCTTCAGCTCGGGGCGAGGCTGGCTCATGGTTTTCATCATTTCGCCCAGTATGTGCAGGCGGCCTTGGCGCGCTTGCTCCAGTGCTTGCTCCAGCACCTCGTAGGGCAGTCCGTCCACCTTAATGTCCATTTGCGTAGCGGTAATGCCGTCCTTGGTTCCGGTAACCTTAAAGTCCATGTCGCCAAGGTGGTCTTCATCGCCCAAACTGTCGGACAGAATGGCAAACTTGGTGGCCTTGCTCAAGCTGATTAAGCCCATGGCAATACCCGACACGGGTTTTTTGAGCTGAATGCCGGCGTCCATCAGCGCCAGCGTGCCTGCGCACACCGTAGCCATTGATGATGAACCGTTCGATTCCAAAATTTCAGAAACTACGCGCACTGCGTAGGGGTTTTCTTCACCCAGGGGAACTTGTCCCTTCAGCGCGCGGTGCGCCAAGTTGCCGTGCCCAATTTCGCGACGGCTGGTGCCGCGCATGGGGCGCGCCTCGCCGGTGGAGAAGGGCGGGAAGTTGTAGTGCAGCACAAACTGCTCGGTGCCCTGTATCAGCACCTCGTCAATTTCCTTCATGTCCATCTTGGTGCCGAGCGTAACGGTAGTCAATGACTGTGTTTCGCCGCGCGTGAAAATTGCCGAGCCGTGCGCAGCAGGCAGGTAATCCACCTCGCTCCAAATGGGGCGAATTTCGTTGGTCTTGCGACCATCGAGGCGAACACCGTCTTCCAAAATCATGTTGCGCATGGCGGCTTTTTGCACATTGTCGTGGTAGTAGCGCTTCACCAATTTTACCTTGCGTGCCTTGTCTTCGCCTTCGGGCAGGGTGGCAATAAATTCTTCCTCCACCTGTGCAAATAAAGCCGAACGCTCGTGCTTTGAGGTTTGCTTTTTGGCAACTTCGTAGGCCTTTTGGTAGCAGGCGTCATATACTTGCTTGCGCAAATCCTCGTCGTTGTCCTCGTGGCAGTAGCTGCGCTTAATTTGCTTGCCCACTTCGGCTTCAAGCTCCTTTTGTATTGCGCAGTGCTTTTTAATTTCGGTGTGGGCAAACTTAATTGCTTCGAGCATTTCCCTTTCCGAAACTTCCTTCATTTCGCCTTCTACCATCAAAATATTTTCGTAGGTAGCGCCCACCATGATGTCAAGGTCGGCTTTTTCCAGCTCCGAAAAAGTAGGGTTAATACGGAATTGTCCATCGATACGCGCCACGCGCACTTCGGAAATAGGTCCGCCGAAGGGAATGTCGCTTACCGCCATGGCTGCCGATGCGGCAAGGCCTGCAAGGGCGTCGGGCATAATATCGTTGTCGGCCGAAATGAGGTTTACGGTAACGAAAACTTCGGCGTGAAAATCATCGGGGAACAGCGGGCGCATAGCGCGGTCGATGAGGCGCGAAATGAGAATTTCGTGGTCGTTGGTACGACCTTCGCGCTTCAAAAATCCGCCCGGGTAGCGACCCGCAGCGGCGTATTTTTCTTTGTACTCTACCGAAAGCGGCATAAAGTCCACATCTTCCTTGGCGGTGGGAGCGCAGGTAACGGCGGCGAGCAGCATGGTGTTGCCCATTTTTACCACCACCGCGCCATCGGCTTGCTTGGCCAGCTTGCCCGTTTCGATTTCAATGGTGCGACCGTCGCCCAAGTCAATCGTCTTTTTAATTGCGTTGTACAGCATTTTCTTATAGTTTATAAAGTTCTTAAAGTTTGTAAGGTTTGTAAAGTTCTTAAAGTTCTTAAAGTTCTTAAAGTTCTTAAAGTTTGTAAGGTGCTTTATGAACTTTACAAACTTTATAAACTTTCAACTAAATGAGCGAATAGTATCCGTGTTTTTTCAGAAATTCCTTGTCTGCGCCCGGCACGTCGTGAATGTCGAGCAGGAAGCACATGAAAATATTTTCGGCAGGCACGTCAAACTTGCGCACCAAGTCCAGCGAGGCTTTTGCCGTTCCGCCCGTGGCAATAATATCGTCGGTAATCAGCACCTTGTCGGTGGGCAGCAGCGCATCTTGGTGAATTTCGATGGTGTCGGTTCCGTACTCCAGCGCGTACTCCTGCGCGTAGGTTTTCCACGGCAGCTTGCCCTTTTTGCGCATGGGCACTAAGCCCACGCCCAGCTCGTAGGCCACCGCCGCGCCCAGTATAAAGCCGCGCGACTCAATGCCCACCACCTTTGTAATTCCTTTTGCACGGTAGTATTCGGCCACCTGCTTTACGGCTGCGCCAAACACCTCGCCGTTGCTGAGCAGCGTGGTTATATCCTGAAAAACAATTCCCGGTTTTGGGTAGTCGTTTATAAGGCGAAGATGCGATTGAAAATCCATTATTTTCTGAGTGAATGTCATTGCGGGCTGTCATGCTGAGCCTGTCGAAGCATTGAAGCGAAGGCTATCGCCGCAACCCTTCGACAAGCTCAGGGTGACAGCGCGCGGAATGACAAGTTTGTTGCTAAGCAAAGAAAGGCAATTGTAGCAATTGCCTTTCTTCGGGTTTTACTTTCGTAAGTCGAGCGCCTTAACAATGGCTCTATATCTTTCTATATCAACCTTCTTAAGGTAATCGAGCAACCTGCGTCGTTTACCTACCAGGCTAAGGAGCGAACGCTCTGTGCCGAAGTCCTTTTTGTTGGCCTTCAGGTGCCCGGTGAGATGGTTGATACGGTAGGAAAATAGGGCAATCTGGCCTTCTGACGAGCCGGTGTCCGTATTAGACTTTCCGTACTTTGCGAAAATTTCCTGCTTTTTCTCTGCTGTTAAATACATGAGATTAAAATATTTTGGTTAAAAAAAGCCCACAAAGATAGGAAATGTTTTTGGAAACAGCAAATAGTGAATAGTGATTAGTGGTTAGTGATTAGTGATTAGGGAGTTGTGCGCCTTCAGTAGAGGTGAATTTACGAAAGGGAAATGGCGCGCTCACCTTCGCTGGGCACTTCTATATGTATGCGCAAAACATTTTCGGGAAGCAATTCTTCTACCAGCTCCGGCCACTCCACAAGGCACAGCGCGCCGCTATCGAAGTACTCATCGTAGCCAAGGTCGTAGGCTTCCTCCAAGTTTTTTATGCGGTAAAAATCGAAGTGAAAAACTTTTTTGCCGCCGGCGGTGTGGTACTCGTTGATGAGCGCAAAGGTAGGGCTGGTAACGTTGTCGGTTACGTGCAGTGCGCGGCAAATCTCCTTTATAAGCGTGGTTTTTCCCGCGCCCATTTGCCCGTAAAACGCCAGCACCTTGCGCTCGCCCATTTGCGAAAGCAGCCACTCGGCGGCCTGCCGCAGCTGGGCTAATGTATATGAAAATGCTACCTTTTGCACAGCGGCAAAGGTAGCTTTTTTAATTGAAAATGGAGAGTTGAAAGTTGAAAATTACTTCTTACCCATTTATGCGCCTCAGCAGCTCGGCTACCGTGTAGTCCTTCAGCTTTACGGCGTTGGCGCCGCGGTACATGGCCTGCGCCGTTTTTAGAAGCATTTGCAGGCTTTCCCACAGGTCGTTAAATA
>JAITVR010000231.1 GCA_031285695.1 Prevotellaceae bacterium | reverse complement strand
CAGTAATTTTCTAATCGTCATTGCCACTGGCTTCGTCATTGTGAGCAACGTGGCAATCTCTCACACCATTGGTTTGAGATTGCTTCGCTAAACCCGCTCGCAATGACGACGTGCGCGCGCTGTCATGCAGCCTCCGTACCTCACTTTTAATTTTTAATTCTTCATTTTTACCTAAAAAAAACCGCCGCTCGAAGTTACTTTGAGCGGCGGTTTTTTTACAAATAGCAAGGCGGTTTACTCCCACTCCAAAATCTTTTTGAAGTCGAACTCTTCGGGATTTTTTACGTACTTTTTGGCAGCTTCGTAGTCTTCGGGCGTGATGAAGTGCATCATGTTGCGGATTACGCTTTGCACAAACTGCCCGTTGATGTCCACCAAGCGGGGCGGAATTTTGCCCGTTTTGGGGTCTTGCAAATCGCGCAGGAACAAGGGCGACACATCGCCAAAGTTGTTCACGTACACCATGCAGCCCGTGTGCCCGGCCTTAAACAGGTCGTACACGCCAAAGCCCAGCAGCGAGCAGTACTGGCGGTCGTAGGCAATGGGCACGTCGCAGCGCACCTCGTAGCCGATTTCTACGGGGCGAGTTTTTACCTTCAGCGTTTTGATTTCGGCAATTTTTTTCTCAATCATTTCGCAAAAAATGTGCGCCTTTGAAACCTTGCCGAGCTCGGGGTGGCCATGGTCATCGTACGAAAAGTTGACGCCCGATTTTTTGATTTCCTCGTCGCTCAGCTCGTGGAAAACGCCTTCGGAAATTACCGCTGCGCCGTAGTTTTCGCCCATAATTTTTCGCTTAATAATGGACGAAAGTACGAGGTTTACAATCTTATCGCAGGTAATGGTGGTTTTGTTAAACATTTCGGGGATAACCGCCATGGGGTAGTGGCACGAGGCGCCAATGCCAAAGGCCAGGTGGCCGGCCGAGCGACCCATAGCCGCCGCAATAAACCAGTTTTCGCTCGTGCGCGCATCTTCGTACACCACGGTGGCAATGTTCGAACCTTCGGCGCGCGCGCTTTCGTAGCCAAAGGTAGGCGTACCGTTGGGCAGCGGCAGGTCGTTGTCAATGGTTTTGGGCACGTGAATGTTGGCGATAGGATACTTCTTATCGGCCAAAAACTTTGCCACGCGGTTGGCGGTGGAAGCGGTATCATCGCCCCCCACGGTAACCAGCAGCTTAATGTTGTTTTGCTTAAAAAATTCGAGGTTAAAGCGCTGGTCAAAATCCTCGGGCGTGGGCTTGTAGCGGCTCATGATGATGGCCGAACCGCCGCGGTTGAAAATGTCGTCGGCGTACTGAAAATCGATGTCCACCGTGCGGGGCGACTTTTGGAACAGGCTGCCGTAGCCGCCGTGCATGCCGATTACGCGGTAGCCGCTGTTCAAAAATACTTTGGCCACGCTGCCCACCACGGTATTCATGCCGGGTGCTGGTCCGCCGCCTGTGAGGATTGCAATTGCGTCTTTCATGTTTTTATTTTTTTATTTGTGTGAAACCTATAAAAGCGGTGCAAAGATAGTAAAAATTGTGATTAGGGGTTAATGGTAAAGTAGCCGCGGACAAGCCGCTTACCGCATCATTGTGAGCGGGTTTAGCGAAGTAATCTCAAACCAATGGTGTGAGAGATTGCCACGTTGCTCACAATTACGAAGCCAGTGGCGATGACGATTAGAAAATTTACTGCTGAAGCAAAAAAATGCACGGACGCTTGTTTAAATCAGGCGTCTTTTTTTTCCATTCGCTTATTGTTTTTGTAGAAATAAATTCCGTTTCGAGGGTAATGTCGGCGGCTAAGCACAGCTTGGTTTGCGGAGCGCAAATGGAAAGCAGGTCGGCAATAAGCTTATTGTTGCGGTAGGGCGTTTCCATAAATATTTGCGTTTCGTGCGCCGAGCGTTTTTCCAAGTTTTTGATGGCGTGCGTGCGCTCGTCGGGTTTTACCGGCAGGTAGCCCGAAAAGGCAAAGGCCTGCCCGTTGAAGCCCGATGCCATAAGCGCCAGCAGAATGGACGAAGGCCCAACGAGCGGCACCACGCGAATGTTTTTTTCGTGCGCCAAGCGTACCAGCGCTGCGCCCGGGTCGGCAACAGAGGGAACGCCCGCCTCGGAAATAATTCCCACATCATTTCCATCAAGCAGGGGGGCGAGCAGCGGCGCCACTTCTGCAAGTGATGTATGCTCGTTGAGCTCGGTAAAGCTTAGCGAATCAATGCTTTGCTGAATGCCAAGCTTGCTGAGGAAGCGCCGTGCGCTACGCGTATTTTCCACCACGTAGTGCGCAATGCGATTGACGATTTCGGCGGTGCGCTGCGGCAGCACATCGGCTGTGCAACAGTCGCCAAGGGTAGAGGGAATGAGGTAAAGTGTGCCGTGCATAAAAATTAGCAGCCTGTGATGTTGACTACCGATACTTTTTTGGAGGGCAGCGTAAGGCTTGCGCTGTCAATAGCGGCAGGCGGCGTGGTTACCATGCTCCACACGTTATTGCTGCTGTCCACCATGCCTACCACGCCAAAGTTTTGGGCAAGCACCAGCTGCCTGTAAAGGGTGGTGGAGTCGCTGTTGGTAAATACTCGTGCGTTTTCATACTCCACGCTATCGAACGAGTAGCGCTGAAGCTCCGCGTAGCCGTAGTTGCTGGTAAAGTAGGTATTGTTAAGGGTAAAGCTTTGGTAGCTTACCTTTTCTTTTTCGAGCTTAATAAAAAAATCGAGCTTGTGCGCGCCAAAAAATCCGGTGGCCACAATTTGGTTTTCGCACTTTTGTCCGCAGTCGGTGCCGGTGTTGTACTGCGCCGTGTGCTTGACCTGAACCGTGCGAAAAGTCAGCGCTACCGAATCGTTAGTAGCTCGGTTGGCAAACAAAATGGTGTCGGTTTGCTCGTAGGGCGTCCAGGCAAGCATGGCGTCGTTAAGGGCAGGGCAGTTGACATCTGTGTTGCAGCCCACAAGCGCCATGGCGGCGGCAAGCAAAAGCATGGTTGAGCAAAACTTCATGGCTATTCCTTCGTTATAAAAGTAAAATTTCTTTTGCAAAGGTAGCAAATTTTGTAATTTTGACACGGCAATTGTAGCCACGGAAGATGGAGGATTATAAAACTTATGAAGGCTAAGAAGAATTTTTTACAGAATAAGGTGCGTTAAGCTTCCACGTTGTTACCCTGAACTTGCCGAAGGGGCTCACGTTCGCACTATGATGATATGTTATCACTAAAGAGAGATGCTTCGACAGGCTCAGCATGACAACGTGGACACTTTAGGCTCCTAAATTTAAAACAAATTCAAGCACCTAATCAAACAATTTTAAAACGCGCAAAGCGCATAAAACAATTTCAAACTACATCAAACAATCGTCAAACCACCATCTTCATGCAAGCAAAAAACACGCAGGGCATGCTCATTATTGGGGCGCTCTTTTTCATTTTCGGATTTGTAACATGGCTCAACGCTACGCTCATTCCCTACCTTAAGGTGGCATGTGAGCTCAGCAACTTTCAGTCGTACTTTGTAACCTTTGCCTTCTACATTTCGTACTTGGTAATGGCGCTGCCCTCGGC
>JAITVR010000226.1 GCA_031285695.1 Prevotellaceae bacterium | reverse complement strand
ACCACTGCGCCGTGGGTATTGAGCCCAACATGAAGCGCATTGAGGAGCTGGTAAACAATTCGCTCATGCTTGTAACCGCGCTCAACACGCACATTGGCTACGAAAAAGCCGCGCAAATTGCCAAAAAAGCGCACAAGGAAGGCACCACGCTAAAGCAGGCTGCACTTGCGCTGGACTACCTTACCGCCGAGCAATTCGATGAGTGGGTTGACCCGAAAAAAATGATTGGCTCTTTATAATTGACAATGAATAATTGATAATGGATAATTAAAGAGGGGAAGATTAGGAAGTATAAGAAGTTTAGGAATAAAAAACTTTCTTTTTCTTCCTAAGTTTCCTAATCTTCTTAAACTTCTTTTTAATTATTCATTATCAATTGTCAATTATCCATTATTTATGGCAAAACTCACCTCCGGCAACGTAACTATCCGCATTTTCCAATTTGCGCTACCCATGCTTATTGGCAACGTGTTTCAGCAAATGTATAACATTGTTGACGCTATTGTTGTGGGCAAGTACGTGGGCAAGGAGGCGCTGTCGGGCGTGCTTGCTTCGTCGCAAATTATCATGGCGGTTATATCGCTCATTATTGGCGTGGGCATTGGCGGCAGCGTGGTTATAGCACAGTTTTTTGGAGCAAAAAATAAAGAAAAAGTACAAATAACTTCCGACACCATTACGCTATTTTTGTTGGTAGCAAGCATTATTCTTGGCGTATTTGGCATCATTTTTTGCGATGAAATTTTGAGTTTAGTGCAGCTGCCGCCCGAAGCCGCTGTACACGCCAAGCCATTTTTGCAAATCTTTTTTGCCGGGCTGTTTACCGTGTTCGGATTCAACGCCACCTCGTCCATCATGCGCGGTGTGGGCGATTCAAAAACGCCGCTCTACGCGCTCATTATTACCACCGTGCTCAACGTTTTCCTCGACCTGCTTTTTGTTATAACCTTTAAGCTGGGCGCGGGCGGAGCGGCGCTTGCAACGGTAGTATCGCAGCTAGTTTCGTGGCTGTTCATTATTTTTTACGTAAACAAAAAAATTGCGGCGCCCATCAAGTTCAACATTTTTCACACCACTTTCGATTGGGGAATTTTTAAGCAGTGCGTGCGCATCGGGCTGCCCTCGGGCATACAGCAAGCCTTTGTGATGGTGGGCATGGTGGCGCTGTTTGGCATCATCAATACCTTTGGTGTAGATGTATCGGCGGGCTACGGAGCGGCTATGCGCATTGATACTTTTGCCGGACTTCCGGCCATGAACTTTTCGGCAGCCTTGTCCATTTTTGTGGCGCAAAATATCGGTGCCGAACGGTTTGACCGCATCAAAAAAGGGCTGCTTTCAACCCTGCTCATGTCGGGCGGCATAAGCATTGCGGTGAGCGCGCTTGCGCTGCTGCTGCGCTACCCGCTCATTGGGCTTTTTACCGATGCGCTCAACGAGGAAGTGATACACGTTGGCTCGCAGTACCTCGTCATTGTTTGCGCTTTTTACCTCGTATTTTCGAGCATGTTTGTAATGAACGGAGTGCTTCGCGGTGCAGGTGCAACCTTGGCACCCATGATTTTTTCGTTCGTTGGGCTTTGGGGAATTCGCGTGCCGGTAGCGTACTATCTTTCGCGCCCCGACAGGTTGGGATACATGGGCGTGTTTTGGTCTATTCCCGCCGCATGGTTTTCGGGGCTTGCACTGTGCACCATCTACTATTTTTCGGGAAAGTGGAAAAATAAAACGGTGATAAAAAAGGTGCAAGTAGCAGCGGTTGTAGCCGAAGTTACGGAGTAAAATTACAGGTTAAACTGCCCCACGTTGCCAAAGCGCAAAATGGCGTCCACCATGTCAAGCGCGGTTTTCGCTTCGCAAAAATCGGGAAGTAAATCCAGAGCTTTTTTGAAGTCGTTGCGCGCTGCGCCCAACTCTCCGCGCTGCCGTTTTTCAACGCCACTTGCGTAAAAATTTTGAGCAGCAGCTTGATTTTTTTCGTGGTTCATCACTTCTTTTGGTTTACCACATCGTCGGCGTTAAACTGAAAGCCCAAGCGTTTGCCCGTTTGAATTCTCGAGTCCTCAATTTTGTTGTTAATTTGCCCCACGCTCACAATTTTTGCCATGTCGTAAGGTGGCACCAGCAGGTCAAAGTTGAGCGCGTAGTGAATGGCCGTTCCGGCAATGCACTTAAGGGTTTGCTTGCTTATCACATCAACGCCAAAGTTGTGGCAAGTAAACTGCATTTGGCGTTTTCCCTCCACAAAATAATGCCCATCCTTATTTATAAAAATGCGGCCAACCAGGTAGCCCAAATCGTCCACGCGGTTGTAGCGAAACGAGTCGGTCAAAAAGTTGTAAATATTAATCATGCTGCAGTACGAGTTCAGCTCGTTTTTTTGCATCTGCGACGTTTTCCAAATCATGTGCCCGCGGTCAAACTGAAACACGTTGGTGTGCATGCTGAACACCAAAATATCACTCGCCACGCGGATTTCAGCCTCGTATCGACCGCGGTCGCGATACTCCAGCTTCACGCGCTTGTCTATATCGCCCAGCTCCTCGTTCAGCTCATCGGCTATCTCGCTCAGCGCCTCCTTCAGCTGCTGAAAAATCTCCGCAGTATCGTCAAAAATCTGCTGCTTTACCTGCGCTTTTTCGCGCAAGCTATTCAAAATTGTTTCGCGCAGCTTTGTTTCATCGTTGCAATTTTCCATATTCCGTTTTCACAAAATGAGTAAAACCAAATGTACGAAAAAAAATGCATAAAAAAAAGAAGTATATTTGTGCATGAAACGAAGTTCCATACGACCATAACAAACAATCATCTGCGTATGAAAACTCGCTTTGCCCCAAGCCCAACAGGCTACTTGCACCGCGGCCACGTGTGGAGCGCGCTGTGCACCGCCGCCGTGGCCAAGGCAAAAAACGCAAGCATGCACCTGCGCTTGGAGGACCACGACACGCTACGCTGCACGCCGCACTTTGCCGACGAAATTCGCCGCGACTTAGAGTGGCTCGGCTTTGCGTGGAGCAGCGAAAGCGTGCAAAGCGAGCGCGCTGAAATTTACCAACATCACTTCAACGAGCTGCTTCAGCGTAATTTTTTATTTGGTTGCAGCTGCACGCGCAGCCAAATTCGCAACGGAATTTACGCAGGAAATTGCCGCAATTTACACTTACCTTTTGAAAAAAATACGGTGCGATTTCGCCTGCCGGAGCAAACTCTCATACGTTGGCACGACGAGCGTTGTGGCGATTTTGAGGAAGATGTAGCCACATCGTGCGGCGACTTTGTGCTGCGCGACCGCAACGGAATGTGGACCTACCAATTTGCCGTGGTGGTGGACGATTGGGAAGAAAATATTGACCTCATTGTGCGCGGCGAAGATTTACTCAGCTCCACCGCACGGCAGCTGCTGCTTGCCTCCACGCTTGGGCGAAAAAAAATGCCCACCTTTTTACACCACGGATTGCTGTTAGAAGTTGACGGAAATAAGCTAAGCAAAAGAGACGGTGCAGCAGGCATTTGCGCCGAAAGAAAAGCAGGCGTTTCTCCCAAAAAATTGCTTGCCGAGGTTTGTCGCGAGGCTATGCCAAACGCCGATATTCCGCAGGAAATTTCGTGGAGCGAAGCAATCAACCTCTACCAGCTGTATTTTCCGTAGGGCAGCTGGTCAATGCAGTCGCAATTTTTGCCTTTGGTGGTGCCAAAATATTTGCACATGCTGTCGTAAATTGCGTAGCGCTTATCCGCATGCTCCGACTGCTTTCCGCACTGCGAAGCGTTGATAATATTCAGCGTAAGACCAAATCCCGGCTTGCGGTTGGCGTAATCGTCCACATCAACAGGATTCCAGTTGCCCACCATCACATCGTGGCAGGCGGGTTTGGGCGGCTGCATGGTCATCCAAAACCAAATGGCCGAGCCAAACGAAACCACGCTATCGGTAGCCAGCAGCTCCGGATTTTTTAGCAGCACATTTTTATCGCCAAAATACGCCTTGCTAAACTGCCCGTAGTTGTAGTTATAGCTAAGCTGAATGGGGCCGCGACCGTAGTACTCCTTGCCCTCAACCGGCGGATATTCTTTGTTGGAAACCGAGTAGCTGCGCGCAACGGTAAGCTGCTCCAAGTAGCGAAAATATCCGGTTTCCTGCGCAAGGTGCGCCAAAAATGCGGCCAGCTCGCGGCGGCGCGCAGCCTCATTTCCCTCGTTCAAAAAGCGCGGAAAGTGTTTTGTTGCTTCTTTAAACGCTTCAAAAGAATAAAAATCATTTTCATCGGAATTTGTGCCGCGCCCCAAGCGGTTGGGAAAAAGTTCTTCCCACATTTCCTCCGAAATTAAGCCCAAAAACAGCTCCTTAGAATACTGCGGCAGCGCAGGCTGAGGCTGAATTTCCAGCTCCGTTTTTTGGTCGGCCAACTGACGATTATCGCGTACCGGCGCTGTGTTTACGCGCTGCTTTTCGCCGCCGCTTTCCCACTCTTTTTTCGCCTTGCTCCAGCTCTGCGATTCGCTTTTGCGCAGCGATGCACACTGCGCAAACAAAAGCACGCAGCAAGCAAAAATTATTAGTTGCTTTAATTTCATTGGAAAAATTCAAAGATTCAAAATTCAAAGATTCAATTTTTGAATTTTGAATCTTCGAATCATTAAATTTCTTTAGTACGACCTTGCAAACACCACTCTTTGCGCCGAGGGCTTTCCGGTAACCATACATTTGCCGGCTTCCATTTTTCCGCCAAGCGGAATGCAGCGAATGGTGGCCTTGGTTTCCTCCTTAATTTTTTCCTCGGTTTCGGGCGTGCCGTCCCAGTGCGCCATTATAAATCCACCCTTTTCAATTTGCTCCTTAAACTGCTCGTAGGTATCGACTTCAAAGGTGTTCTCGGTGCGGAATTTTTCTGCTTTCGCAAAGATTGTTGACTGAATTTCCTTCAGCAAGCTTTCCACATACTCCACAATTCCTTCCTGCGGCTTCATTTCCTTGGTCAGCGTATCGCGGCGGGCAACTTCCACCGTACCGTTTTGCATATCGCGCGGGCCAATAGCCAAGCGCACCGGAACGCCTTTAAGCTCATACTCGGCAAACTTAAAACCGGAGCGCACGTTATCGCTGTCATCGTACTTTACGCTGATGCCGCGAGCTGCAAGATGTGCTTTAATTTCGTTCGCTTTCGCCGAAATTTTTTCCAGCTCTTCCGCACCTTTATATATAGGCACAATTACCACCTGAATGGGCGCCAGCACGGGCGGCAGCACCAGTCCATTATCATCGCTGTGCGCCATAATGAGCGCGCCCATTAAGCGCGTAGAAACGCCCCATGAGCTGGCCCAAACAAATTCTTGCTTTCCTTCCTTACTCAAATAAGTTACCTCAAAAGCTTTCGCAAAATTTTGTCCCAAAAAGTGCGAGGTGCCCGCTTGCAGCGCCTTTCCGTCCTGCATCATGGCTTCAATGCAGTAGGTATCTTCGGCGCCGGCAAAGCGTTCGCTTGCGGTTTTTTTGCCCACCAAAACGGGCACGGCCAAAAATTCTTCGGCAAATTTTTGGTACACGTTTATCATTTTTTCGGTTTCCTCAATCGCTTCCTCGCGCGTGGCATGCGCCGTGTGCCCCTCCTGCCAAAGGAATTCTGCCGTGCTCAAAAACAGGCGCGTGCGCATTTCCCAGCGCACCACATTTGCCCACTGGTTTACCAAAATCGGCAAATCGCGGTACGACTGTATCCAACCTTTGTACGTGTTCCAAATAATGGTTTCCGAGGTTGGACGAACAATTAATTCCTCCTCCAACTTTGCCTCGGGGTCAACCACCACGCCCTTTCCGTTGGGGTCGTTCATCAGGCGGTGGTGCGTAACCACGGCGCACTCTTTGGCAAAACCCTCAACGTGTTCGGCCTCTTTGCTCAAAAAAGACTTGGGAATAAACAGCGGAAAATAGGCGTTAACGTGCCCCGTTTCCTTAAACATTTTGTCGAGCTGCGCCTGAATTTTTTCCCAAATGGCGTATCCGTACGGCTTAATGACCATGCAGCCGCGCACCGCCGAATTTTCGGCCAAGCCCGCTTTTACCACTAAATCGTTGTACCACTGCGAGTAGTTATCCGCCCTATTGGTTACCTCTTTTGCCATTTTTATATTTTATAAGAATTTTTTATTGTTTGTTTACCAAAAAAACCGTACATTTACATTAGCGTTGATGTTGTGTTTTGACCCTCAACGCGAACAAGCAACAAAGATAACAATTTTTTGCGAAAAGAATATGGCAAACTTACACACTTTTTTGACCGGCACGCTGCGCGCGGCAGCGTTGTGCGCTGCGCTGCTGTGCGGACTTGTTCACGCTGCTCAAGCGCAGGACGATATTTACTTTAGCCCCAAAAAGCAAAAGGAAATTGACAAGCAAAATGCGCTGATAAGGGCGTACCAGGATAGCATTCGTGCTGCACAGCGTGTTCTTCAAGCCGCAGAGGCGGAAAGCTACACGGAAACGTGGAGCAACACCGACACTACCGACCATCGCGGCTACCGCGGTATTTACGAAATTTCGGATAACTCGGAAGGCTACGAGCCCCAAGAGGAGGAGTACGAGGAGCGCGAAAGCTACGCCGAGCGCCTGCGCTACGATGACCCAACGTACGTGATACTTGCCCGTGAGCCCTACTACTACGACCCGTTTTGGGACTACGGCTACTACCCGAGCTGGGGCGTAAGCTACAACAATCGGTGGGGTTGGAGCGTGGGTTGGAGTTCGCCCTACTACGGCTGGGGCTACCCGTACTATGGTTACGGTTGGAATTATCCGTACTACGGTTGGAACCATCACAGCCACTACTATGGTTGGGGCGGGCATCATCACAATCATTATAGGCCTTCGTACGTCTACAATCACAGCAAGCCGAATTATGGTCGCACATCGGGGACTAACAGCGGCACGGGCTACACCAACAGGCGCACTACCAATGGGCGCAGCAGCGGCAGTAGCTACTCGCAGCGCACAATGAACATGCCTGCTGCCGGCAATTTACGCTCGTCGTCAAGCAGGACAAGTAACAGAACGAGTAGCCGAGTAACCAGCAGCAGCGGACGCTCAAGCAGCACCTACACTGCACCGCAACAAAGCAGCAGCTCTGACAATTCTTCGAGCTACAACTCTTCAAGGTCAAGGTCTTCGGATTATGGCTCAAGCAATTCTTCTTCAAATTACAGCAGCTCAAGGTCGAGCTCTTCAAACTCAAGTTCTAGCTACAGCTCCGGTTCAAGTAGCTCATCAAGGTCATCGGGCTCAAGCCGAAGCAGCGGCGGAAGCAGCAGCGGTGGCGGACGTAGAGGTTCAGGCAGGTAGATATTTTTTTACAAAAGGTTATGAAAAAAACAATTTTTCTTTTTTTGTGCGCAAGCACTATATTTTCCGCCACAGCGGTGGCACAAAACGAGGTAGAGGCGCTTCGATATTCACGCTTGTATCACGCGGGCACGGCACGTTTCAGCGCCATGGGCGGCGCATTCACGGCGCTGGGCGGCGATGCCACCACCATGGCGTTTAACCCTGCCGGTATTGGCGTGTACCGCTCGGGCGAATTTACGCTTACGCCTAACCTCATGTACTCAAGCCAAGCATCGAGCTACATGGGCAACAACACAAGCGATGACCGCTATTCGTTCGGACTTTCGAATATTGCGGGAATTGGCGTTATAAACCTTCACCAAAACGAGGGTTTGGTAAACATCAACTTGGGAATTTCCTCAAGCCGATACAACACCTTTTCAGGGCGAACTGCGGTGCAAGGTAGTCCGGTAAGCGAGGGAGGTTCGTACTTGGCGTACTTTGCCGACCTTGCCAATGCGTACGGAACACCCGAATACCCTAAAGGTGAGCAATCGCTTGCATATGAGACCTGGATAATAGACGATGATACTATCAATGGGGGATACATTCCCTCTTATGACCTTCGCGGCAACGATACCGAAGACCGCCGCAATGCGGAAACTTGGGGCAGCATTCGCGAATTTGATTTTAGCCTTGGCGGAAACATTTCGCACATATTTTACTTTGGGCTTACGGTGGGAATACAAAACATATCGTACTCAAAAGATTTGACCGATGAAAACAGAAACATGCTCAACGTTGACGAGAATGCACCTTACGATGGTTTTTTCTACGACCAAACATACCGCCAAAGCGGCACGGGCTACAACTTTAAGGCTGGTTTTATCGCACGCCCCTTTGTTTACTCCGATTTTTTGACAGGCTTGCGCATTGGCGCAGCCATTCACACACCCACGTTTATTAACATGAACGACGAGTGGGAATGGGAGCTTGAATCAACATTTTTTGACAATGACACCCCTGAATACCTTTATGACTCGGAAGAAGGTGAAACGGGTTACGACCTGCAAACTCCTTTTAAGTACATGCTTGGCGCAGCGTACACTTTTGGCTCGCAAGGCTCGAAGCTACGCGGCACGCTTAGCGTGGACTACGAAAATGTGGACTACAGCAAAATGAAAATGCGTACCAACAGCAATAGCGGCAACATGGATTTTCGTGACGCCAACCAAAATATTACCACCTACTATAAAAGCACGAACAACCTTCGCGTGGGCGGTGAGTTGAACTACAACAAATTTGCCTTTCGCGGCGGCTATGCTCTCTACGAAAATCCCTACATGGCAAGCGCAGGCAAGGGCAAAGGCGATACGCACATTGCCTCATTCGGAGTCGGCATTCAAGGCGCAAGCAGCTACGTTGACTTCACCTACTCGCGCCTAATGCAAAAGGACAGAGAGTACTTATTCTACTTCGATGATGTTTATAATTCGGGAGAAATAACGCACGATATAGTTCAAGGCAACTTTATGGTAACGTTTGGCTGGAGATTTTAAGCACAGAAAGGGCTTCAGGGCCTTCGTTGAAAAGTAAATCGAGAATGCTGAGGTTGGGCAAAAAGCCCAGCTTGTGCGCAAAAACTTGAAAATATTCCTGCGGATAAAAATTTTTATCCGCTTTTTGTTGCGCTAACTTTGGGCTTATGCTCTGACGAAAATCAAGCGGATTGTTTTCAAAAAGTTTGTACTTTTCGGTTAATAAAATATTGGTGCGAATGCCCAAAATATCGCATAAACATTGCGTTATTTTTAGGTTTAGGTCAAATAAAAATATTTCGCGCCGCTCGAAAAATGGAAGAATTTCGTCGGCGTAGTACATGAAAAAAGGCGAGGAGTTGTAGGCCGTAATCAGCGCGCGGCGGTGCACATGCTGCCACGGCATGGAGTAGTCAATGCGCACATCACGAATAAGCATTTTTTCGCCATGCACCTTTTCCACAGGCACGCTCAGCGTAAGCGCACCGTGGCTTTCGGCAATGTTGCAGCGCGTGCGGTAGGTTTGCTTTTGGTAGTGCTCGTGCGCCTCAAGGTAAATATTTTCGGCGCAAGCCAAATGACAAAAATACTGCACCGGAGCGAAGTAGGCGGAGGATAAAATTAATTCCAAGTTTCAGATTCCAAATTGCAAATTTCAAATACCAACTGTCATTCCGCGCCTGACGCGGAATCTCCCGATTTGGGGGATTGCGGGTCAAGCCCGCAATGACAACAAAAAACAAAAGTACAAAATTTTACCATTATGGATTTCGATAAGCTCGTTCAGCGCCGCCAAAGCGTGCGAGGCTACACGCCACAGCTGGTGGAAAAAGAAAAAATTGAGGCCTGCCTCGAAGCGGCGCGACTTGCGCCATCGGCCTGCAACGCGCAGCCCTGGCATTTCGTTGTCGTTACCGATGCTGCGCTAAAAAACGCCATTGCCGATGCCACCGCAAGCCGCACGCTCAACATGAATCACTTTACCAAGCAAGCGCCCGTGCACATTGTGATGGTGCGCGAGTCGAAAAATTTCAACTCAAGCGTTGGCAGCGTGCTCAAGGAAAAAAATTACGCCATGTACGACATCGGCATTGCCGCTGCACACCTGTGCTTGCAAGCCGCCGACTTGGGTTTAGGCACCTGCATTTTGGGTTGGTTTAACGAGAAAAAAGTGCGCGAGCTAATCGGCGTTCCGCGCGGCAAGCGCATTGACCTCATCATTACTTTAGGCTACCCCACCACCAACGAAGTGCGACCAAAAGTTAGAAAAACTACGGAAGAAATTGTGTCGTACAACTCCTATAAATAAACGGTGAAAGGTGAAAAGGTAAAAGGGTGGAAAAGGTGTTCACCGTGTACCCTTTACCGTGCTACCTTTTACCAGCTAATAAGTTAGCGTGCTAAATTCTTCCCTTACTTCCAACTTTATCTCTGCTCCTAAACGCAATGCTGTATTAGGTTTTTGATGTCCTGCAGGAAAGTTGAACGCCACAGGAATGTTAAATTTTTCGGCATGTTCGCGAATTATTTCAAGCGCATTTTTTCCGAAAGGAATTGCATTATCTCGCATATCACTCATGCCGCCCACCAGCACGCCTTTGATTTTTCTTAGCGCGCCGCTCAGCTCCAAGTTCATCATCATGCGGTCAATGTGGTACAAATATTCGTCCAAATCTTCGATAAAAAGAATGGCGTTGTCGGGCAACAATGAATACGGCGTACCTTGCAAACTGTAGATTATAGAAAGATTTCCGCCCACTAATTTCCCTTGCGCTACGCCGTTTATATTCAACTTGTGCGGCGCAAATTTTTGATTACTATTTTCGCCAAAAAGCGCAGCACGTAAGCT
>JAITVR010000144.1 GCA_031285695.1 Prevotellaceae bacterium | reverse complement strand
CCCTCGCACATTACCCACATGCGGTCGGAGGCTTTGAGGGCAACGCTCAGGTCGTGCGTTGAAAAAAGTATGGTTTTTTGCTGCTCCTTGGCCAACTTTTTTAGCAGCAAAACGACCTCGTACTTGTTGGGCAGGTCGAGAAAAGCCGTTGGCTCATCGAGCACCATGATGGGCGTGCCCTGCGCCAGCGCCCGCGCAATCATGGCGCGCTGCCGTTCGCCGTCGCTTAGGCGGTTGGTGTTGCGCCAAGCAAAGTTAGCCATGCCCACCATTTCGAGCGAGTGCATTACCACCTCTTTATCGGCCTGCGAAAGCGTGCCAAACCAGCCGGTGTAGGGGTGCCGCCCCAGCGACACAAGGTCGAACACCTTGAGGTTGCCCACCTTCACGTTGTCGGTAGAAACGTAGCTGACTAAGGTAGAAAGCGTGCGCAAATCGTACTCCGCAATATCTTTTTCAAAAATAGAAACCGAGCCTGCAAGCGCCGGCTGAAAGCCCACGAGCGTGCGCAGCAGCGTACTCTTCCCCTGCCCGTTGCGCCCTATGAGCGATACCAGCTCGCCCTCATGCGCCTCTGCCGAAAGGGGCGGAAACACAGCACGCGCCTTGCCCTTGGAGGCGTAGCCGATGCTTAGGTTATGGAGGGAAATGGTTGTCATATACCAGTAACCAGTTACCAGTGACCGGTAGTTGGTCACTGGTAACTGGTAATTGTTTACACTATTTTCTGGTTTCTAATAATTACTATAACCACAATAGGAATGCCCAGCAGGGCGGTAACCGTATTTATGGGCAGCGAGGTGTCGTAGCCCGGCAGCTGCGAAACAATGTCGCACAGCAGCATGACCACCGCGCCCAGCAGCATGGTGGTGGGCATAAGGTAGCGGTGGTCGGCCTCGCACACCAGCATGCGCGCCACGTGCGGCACCGCCACGCCAATAAAGCCAATGGGGCCGCAAAAGGCCGTTACCGTTCCTGTCAAAATAGTTGATGTGAGCATAATGAACGTGCGGTGCCGCCGTGCGCCGTAGCCAATGCTGCGAGCGTAGGCTTCGCCAAGCATTAGAGCGTTCAATGTTTTAATAGAAAGCAGGGCAAAAACACCACCTATCAACACAATTACAAGCATTACGTACAGCTGCGCCGTGGTAACGTTGCCCAGGTTGCCCATAGTCCACAGCACGTAAGATTTGAGCATGGTTTCGCGGCTAAAATATTGCAGCACGCTAATGAGCGCCGAGGCTGCGCTGCCAATCATCATGCCGAGTATGAGCATGGCCATAATATCGCGCACGCGCACCGAAATGAGCAGCATAACAAGCATTACCCCCGCCGCACCAATGCATGCCGCAAGCGCGTAACCCATGCTGGGCAAAAATGCACCCGCCGCTACGCCGCCAAACAGCGAGCAGCCCATAAGCAGCAGCGCCACGCCCAAACCCGCACCCGAGCTTACGCCCAAAATGTAGGGGTCGGCCAGCGGATTGCGAAATACAGTTTGCATTTGCAGCCCACTTACCGACAGCGATACGCCAACAATAACGGCAACTACAGCCTTGGATAATCGGTAGCCAAAAATGATGTGCCACAGCGGAGAATTTTCGCCGTAGCGAAAAACATTCCACAGCTCGCGAGGAGAAATAGCTTCGCTGCCAAGCAAAATATCGGCCACAAAAAAAAGCAGCAGTAACACGGCTAACGCTGAGTATAAGACTGCTACTTTTTTGGGTCGGGAGTACATAAGTAGTGGTTAATGGTGAAGGGTAAAAGGTAAAGGGTGTACCACAAGCGTTGGGCTGTGCGCACCATTTACCATTTACCTTTTACCCTTTGTTTGCATTTGCGCGCGCTGCATATCCTCCAGCTTCTGCTGAAACTTCGATTTTTTTACCGGCTTTTTGCTGTTTTCCCTCATTTTTTCGTGCAACTTTTTATCGTTTACCATGCGGCGGGTAGCCACGTTTTGCCCAATGGTAATGAGGTTTGAAAGGAAGTAGTAGTAGCAAAGCCCTGACGCGTAGCTGTTGAACCAAAACAGCATCATGGCAGGCATCATGTACAGCATCATAAACTTCATGCCGGGCATGCCCGTGTCGGGCGTTTGCGACATGTTCATGCGCGACGAAAAGAAGATGGCCACCGCCATGAGCAGCGTAAACAGGCTGATGTGGTCGCCGTAAAACGGAATGGTAAACGGCAGATTTAAAATAGAGTCAAATCCCGAAAGGTCGTCGGCCCACAGAAAAGGCTGCTGGCGCAGCTCTATAGAAGCAGGGAAAAACCTAAACAGGGCTAAGAAAATAGGAAGCTGCACAAGCGTGGGCAGGCAGCCGCCAAGCGGACTTGCGCCGGCCTTTTTGTACATCGCCATCGTTTCCTGCTGCACCTTCATGGCGTCCTCTTTTTTCGGATACTTCTGCTTAATTTTATCCACATCGGGCTTCAGCAGGCGCATTTTTGCCGATGATAAGTATGACTTAAACGTGAGCGGAAACAGCAGCAGCTTTATAATAAGGGTAAGAATAAGAATTATCAAACCGAAGCTGCCGATGTGCTTGCTCAAAAAGTCGAAAACGGGAATTACAATCAGGCGGTTAATCCAACCAATAATCCATCCGCCAAGCGGAACAAGCTTGTTCAAATCCTCGCCGTAGCTGGTCAGCGTGCGGTAGTGGTTGGGCCCAAAGTAAAACGAAAAGTTCACATTTTGGTCGCGCTGCGGGTTGATGGGCACCTGAATATTTGCCATGTAGCGCTTGAGCAAATGCTCAGCATTTTCGGGCTTGTACGTGAGGTACGCCATGTTGGCGCCGCCAAACATTTCGCCGCGCGCAATGAGTACAGTCGAGAAAAATTGCTGCTTAAACGCAATCCAACCCAGCTTCGTTTTCACATTTTCCTCCTGCGCCTCGGTGCCTATGCTCAGCTCCTCCGTGCTCGTTTCGCCCGGATATTTGTACGCAATCGTGCTGTAGTTATTTTCATTGTCAAAGGCTTTTTCCTGCTGAAAAGCGTTGTACGCCCACAGCAAATCGGCGTTGGTAACGTTTTGCAAGCCAACGGTTTTCATGGCAAAATCCACCATGTACGAGCCGTTGCGCAGCGTGTAAATGTAGTCCACATGCTGCCCTTCGCCCAGCGCAAGGCGCATGGTAAAGGTGTAGGCAGCCGTGTCGCTGTCGGCAATTTTGTGGTGCAAATTATTGGTTTGCGGAGCAAAGAAAAACTCCGAAGTTTGAAAATTTCGGCTATCGTTGGTGTAAAAGTTGAACGAAAAATCGTTGTCTTTTCCGTCAAAAAGCACCAGCGGTTTTTGGTTGTACGACTTGTATTTTTTCAGCTCCACCGCGTACACGCGACCGCCTTTGTTGGTAAAAGTTACCGCCACCAAATCATTTTCAACGGTGTAAAATTCCTCTGTTCCGTTTACCGCCTGCTCCATTGCATTGTAGGCGTACACAGGTTTTGCGGCAACTGTCAGCGTGGTTGTTGTGGGGTTTTCTGCGGCAGGTTGAAAGGCGCGTTCGCTTGCAATTTTTACCGCCGCAATCGAATCTTGTCGATGTTTTTCAGCTTGAAATTT
>JAITVR010000087.1 GCA_031285695.1 Prevotellaceae bacterium | reverse complement strand
GTTTAGCGAAGCAATCTCATGGCGTAAGATTGCTTCACTTCGTTCGCAATGACGTGGCTATCGATTTAAACAAAAAAATCCCCGATGTTTCCTCAACATCGGGGATTTTTTTGCTGCGTATATCACTCGTGGGCTGTCATGCTGAGCCTGTCGAAGCATGTGGGGTAGGATTTTCCCCAAGCACCCCCGCCGCACCGTTGGCTCCGCCGACCTTCGGTTCGACAGGCTCAGGGTGACAACGCGCGTGTCTTACTTCTTCTTTAGCCACAGCACGCTTACGCCGGCTTCGGGGCTTTTTAGGTCCACCTTGCTGCCGCCTTTTACCGCCTGCGGCTTTTTGTACAGCTCGCCGCTTTTGGGGTTAATCCACTGCGCGGTGTACTTACCGCTGAGCGCCGTCAAATCCAACGATACTGCGCCGTTGGCAGCGTAAACAATGCGCTCGCCGGCGGCGTTGCTCAGCACAAGATTGGCGCCCTCTTGGGTGGGCTGCATGCCTGTGGCGGCGGTTAAGAATTCTTTGTTTCTTACCGAAATGTTGGCCAGCGAACCGCCTGCCATAAACTCAGCCCAGGCAAAGCTACCACCGTACTCAGCCGAATATACTACAGCCTTGCCGGGGAAGGCCTTGCGGTACTCGCTTACCGCGCGGTAAGTCTGCTCAAACGAGGAACTTTTGGGCTTAAGCTGGCGTGCATGCTGGCGCGGCGCCATGCTTAGTCCGCCCTTGGGCTCATACGCGGTACCATCATTCTGGTAGTGCCAGTAGCGAATGTCAATCACATCAACTACCGCAGCGCGCTTGGGGTCGGCCAAAATGGAATCCTGCACATCTTTGGTGGTGCTTAGGCCTATCAACACTTTTTTGCCGGTTTCTTTTTCCCATGCAGCAATTACATCAATCCAAAACTGCACAAAGTGCAGCGGGCCGGTATATTCTGCGCTGATGAAGTGCAGCGTGCTGCCATTGCCGGCAAAGTTATCTAAGCTTTTGCGAATGTACGCCTCGTGCAGCGCACGGTACTCGGGCTTGCTTACATCGTAAAACTGCTCGGCAAAGAATATGCGCTTGTCGCCTGCGTAGTGCGTGGGCTCGGCAAAGGGCGTACCGTTTACGTTGTTGGCCGTGCGCCAAGGAAAGTCGGCCCAGTGCGCACCCGCCTCAATAATGTTGTGCTGGTGGTAGTGCTGGTAAATGAGCAGCAGATTTTTTTCGTCCGCCAAATCGGAGAACTGCCTTAGGCGCGACCAGTACCAAGGGTTGTACTTCGTAAGGTCGTACTTACTTAGGCCGTCCCACGCCAAATCATTGCCACCGGTGCGGGCAAAGGGCAGCTCGTAAAAGGGCGCCCAAGTTTCGCCGTCCATGCGGCGAATACGCTCGTGGTCGTCGCGTCTGCGGTCGTACCACAGCGCGTAGCAGTACTCCACACCCACTATTTTTTTGTCGAGCATAATGTCGGTTAGCTCATTCAAATCGTCGGTGTAGCCGGTACCGGTGCGACCGGGCACGTAGCGCGTAATGTGGTAGGCACGGCGCGCGGTTTTTATAAAGTTGGGCTTGGTGCTGCCGCTCCACCACGACACATTAATACGGCTACCCAGCATAGGCACATTGCTGCGCACCATCCAGCCGTTTTTTACTTCAATGGCAGGAAGCGAAGACTTCTTTTCGGTAGCAGCAACAGCCGCAATTTCTTTTACTGAAGAAGAAGAAACATCAAGCGAAATGGGGTTGCGGCGCGCTGCGCTGTCAATCCAAGCAGAAAGCGTTTGCAAAGGCTCCCATGCCTCAGCCGTTAAGGCCAACGCCTGCGCCACCGTGGGGCTGGTGCTGGGCTCCGAACCCAAGCTGATAACCTGCGTGCGGCCCGACATATCCTTACCCAAGCGTGCCGATAGCTGCGCGGTGTACAGGCTGCGCGGCTTCACGTGGCTGTTGGACGATTCCCATGAACCGTAGCCAATAAACTGCGCCCACGAGCCCACCGACCAGCTTTTTGCCGTAGGCGGAGCCTCGTTGTATATTTTAGCAGCCGAGCACTGCCACAGCATGCTGTTGGCAGCTGTCCAACCTGCACCTTGGTTGTTTTGCCCGCGAAAGGGAAAACCCAGCGCATTGCCGTCAACGCTTACCACATCGAGCAGCACGCCCGAGGCCCAAGAGTCAATGGTGCCGCTGTGGTTGTGCGCCAAGTGCGACTCGCACTGCACAAAGACAATGGGGCCTGCGGCGCAGTAGCCTACGGCAAAATCGTGCATGCCGTACTCTGCGTAGCAGCGCAAAAAGAGCGACTGCGTGCCGGTGGTGTAAAACGAGTTGCGACGCTCGTTGGCAATTTCCGAAACGGGTTCAAGCGATTTACAATCCTCCACAGTGGCGCGCTTGGCAGTTTCCAAAATGGCCACCGCCGAGCCTGCAAAGTGCTTGAAGTTGACTTGACGCACCCAAATATCCTGCGCATTTTCTACCACAACGGCCATCCAGCGGTGCGCTTCGTCCTTTTTATTTTTCTCATCGTAGGCGGATTGCAGCGTGAGGTTTTCAATACCCACGTTGCTTACGCGCCCCTTCCACGTGTAGGCGCACACAAAGCCGCCGCCAAAAGCGGTATCAATGGCGGTGGTAATAGGCGCATCGATGGTAATGGTGTCGCCGCTAACGGCGGTAACTTTTCTGTCCCAAAAAATATCGATGTTGCCCGGCTTCCAACCTAAAACGGCCAGACCGCCACCAAATTCTTCAGTGTTGCGCAGCGCCTTTATCCATTCGGCAGTGCTGGGGCGGTGCACCTGCACGTTGTCGCCAACTTTAAAGGCATTTTTCGCTACGCGGATTTTCATTGAATTTACCGGAAGGTAGGCATCGGCAATTTTTACGGTGTCTTTAGAAAAAATTCTGTCCTTTTTTCCGGCAAGAGAAATCAGCGTTTGGCGGTCGGTGCCTGCACCCACCACAATAGTTTTTCCCACGCCGCTGCCGCGCAGCACCACGCCGCTAGCGTTCATGCGCAGCGCGCCCTCTACGTTGTACGTACCTTCAGCTAGCAGCACTGCGCCACGCAGGCCGTTTTTATCTACGGGCAAAGTAGCCACGTAATCCAAGGCGGCTTGAATGGTTGCGGTGGCATCGCCGCTCATGGGCTGCACGCGCGCGCGCACGGTGGCCATGGGAATTTCCTGCTCGCCGGCCATGTAGCCTGCGTACGAAAAATCGGGAACGCGGTTGCCGCGCTCGTCGGCGGTGTAGGTAAGCGCCTCGCCACGCACCTCGATGGCGCGCGGTGGCTGCGGTTTTTTTTGCGCAAGCAAGGCTACGGGAAGTAGCAGCGCTGCGACGAGAAATAATTTACAATTCATAATTTGTAGTTGATAATGACTTGCGATGCTCGACATGCGATATGCGACAGAAATTTTCGCACATCGCATGTCAAAAATTCGCATGTCCGTTTATTTTTTCTTTGCGGCTTCGCGCTTGCCCCACTCCACGCGCTCCTTTTTTAGGTCGTAACCTTCTTTGGCTAGGTAGTTGTTGATGCGACCTTTGTACTTACCAAACCACCAGTGCTTTTTTTCGCTCGATTCGGCGTCCATGGCGTGCTCGCGCGCTTCGCACAGCGCAGCCCACATGTAGCGCTTTTGCGCCTCGGTAAGGGTGGGTATCATTTCCAAGTGCACGCGGTAGGTAAGCGGCGCTACGCCGTAGGTCATGCCGTCTTTTACCTGCTCTACCTGCTCGGGCGTAAGCTCGCTCAAAAGCTTGCCAACGTAGGCGCAGTGCAGCGCGTACAGCTTGGCATCGGCGGTGTTTTCGGCAGCTTTGATTTTTGCTTCTTTGTCGGTGGATACGGTATCTTTTTTCAGCGTAGCAAGGGCGGCATTGCGCTCATCGTGAATGGCGTTTAGGTCGCGGTATTGAAAGGCAATAATGCTGCACACGCGGGTAAATTTTGCGGTGTCGTTAAGGCCAATTTTTTCTACAATTTTGGCGGCGCGACCGGTAACTACCTTTAGGTAGGCGGCCTCAGCCTCGGCAGCAGATTGAACATTTTGCGCCTGCGCAAACGAAAAGGCGCACATGGCGAGAGCAAGAAAACGTAGCTTCATTTTTTTCTGAATTTTGTTTTTTGGGTTTAATAATATCTTGGGTTAGACTTGAAAAAATGGCTTGGGTTTAAAGTTAATTTTAACTTTTTTACAGGTATCAAAAAAAATAAGAGGCGCTACCTTTCGCGCCTCTTATCGTAAAAATTTATTTAGCTAAAAAGCTACTCGCGCACTCTAACGGCTACTTTGCGCGTCATTTCGTCGCCATCGGCATCTTTTACCTTGAAGGTAAAGTAGGTAACACCTTTGAAATCGGCGGCGGGAGTGAAGCGCGCATAATTTCCGTTGATGACCACAGCGCCATCGCCGTTTGCAACCACCGAGTACACCGGCGACTTGGTGTAGCCGCGCGTGTACTGGCTCAGCTCAATGGCTATTGCGCTATTTGCTTTGGTAGCAAAGTTCGGCGTAGCCATAAACTCTAAGTAGCGCTCCATGTGCGTCATTCCGTCATTATCGGGGTCAGTGTTGGTTTCGGTAAAGTCGCCAACTGCTCCTTTTGGATTAGTTTTACTAACCTCTACCTCCCACCAGTTGGGCAAACCATCGCGGTCGGTATCAAATTCGTCAAGGTTGAGGGTAATGGTGTCGTAGTTTTCGTAGCCGCCTACATCAAGGTGGTGGTCGGGAATGCCCCACTTGCCGGTATAACTTCCCTTGTACTTCCACGTGCCATCGCGAGCCTCAAGCGCAACGCGCAAATCGTGCTCATCGAGGGCTGGCATGCTTGCACCGCAATCTGAAATAACATTTTTAAAAGCATGGTTAGCGGTAAGCACCGTGGCGTATGAGGGAAAGAAAGGCTCATCCACCGTTGCGGTGTACCTTGTTTCAGAAGCATCCCACTGGTCAGAGTAGCCACATAGCTGGTTGGTAATACCATCACACTCTATGCTATAGCCCGTTTCACTTCTGTAGCGCTCTAATACGTTACCCCTGTAGTAGTACTTTTGAGTACCCAAACCTACTCCCTCGTGCTGAGCCCTAAGCATTCTGCTGCGAGTGCTGCTGTTTCCTTCTTTGTAGTAGTTGTTCACGAAGTTAACCTCATGCGCACCGCCATCGGTTGCACGACCACCGTAGTTAAACACTACGTTATTGGTAATATCCAAGTGCCCCCAGTAGTAACCGTCACCACTCAAACCACCACCCAAACTCCAGTTGCGACCCTCGTTATGCGCCAATAAATTGCGCAAAAAACTTGCCGTATC
>JAITVR010000137.1 GCA_031285695.1 Prevotellaceae bacterium | reverse complement strand
GAGTTGGGAAATCCGCTATTGCACAGTAATTTTTTTTGAGCTACCTTTGCATTCCCAAAAAATTGGTACCATGGCCGAGTGGTTAGGCAGCGGTCTGCAAAACCGCGTACTGCAGTTCGAATCTGCATGGTACCTCACAAAATCTTCCAATATGTAAAATGTTGGAAGATTTTTTTATTTTACCTGCCGTTATTGCTTCGCTAAACCCACTTGCGATGACGTTTTTCGATGGCTTTAGCATGACAGCGCGGTGGCTATACACCCGCCACTTACCACCAATCACTATTTTCACTACCTTTGTACCTCACGTAAAAAAATATTCAACATTATGGCAAACGAACTATTTAGCGTACACAACAAGGTCGTACTTATTACAGGTGGCGCCGGAATTTTGGGCACCAGCATGGCCAACCATTTTGCAAAAGAAGGCGCACGGGTGGTTATACTCGACCGCAACGAAGAAGTCGGAAATAAAATTGCTTCGGAAATAAAAGCGAAGGGTTACGAGGCTTGCTTTATAAAAACCGATGTGCTCAACAAGGAGGTGCTGGAGCAAAACTGCAAAGATATTGTCACAAAATACGGCACAATCGATGTGCTCATCAACGGTGCCGGCGGCAACATGCCCGGCGCCACCGTGCCTCCCGATAAAACTATTTTCGATTTGCAGGTGGACGACTTCCGAAAAGTGGTTGACCTCAACCTTTTTGGAACAGTTTTGCCCACCATGGTTTTTGCAAAAGTAATGGTAGAAAAAAAGCAGGGCAGCATCATCAACATTTCGTCCGAATCGTCCATTCGTCCGCTTACGCGCGTGGTGGGCTACTCGGCCGCCAAGGCTGCCGTGAGCAACTTTACCAAGTGGATGTGCGGCGAGCTGGCGCAAAAGTTCGGCGAAGGGCTGCGCGTTAACGCCATCGCCCCCGGATTTTTCCTTACCGAGCAAAACCGCACGCTGATGACCAACGCCGACGGCTCGCTTACCGCGCGCGGCGAAACCATCATTGCGCACACCCCCTTCGGTCGCTTTGGCGAGCCCGAGGAGTTGCTGGGCACGCTGCAATGGCTGTCGAGCGAAGCCTCGCGCTTTGTAAGCGGCACGGTTACGGTAATCGACGGCGGATTTGACGCGTTTGCAATATAGTTTGTAAAGTAGAAAGTTTGTAAAGTTAAAAGTTTACAAACCTTCTACTTTGTGAACTTTAAAAACTTTACGAACTTTATAAACTTTCTACTTTATGAACTATAAAAGAATCATGTTCGAACAAACATGGCGCTGGTACGGCCCCAACGACCCCGTAAGCCTGTGGGACATCAAGCAGGCAGGTGCCACCGGCATAGTCAACGCGCTGCACCACATTCCCAATGGCGAGGTGTGGACGGTTGAAGAAATCGAAAAGCGTAAAAAAATCATAGCCGAAGTAGGCCTGCAATGGACGGTGGTGGAAAGCGTGCCCGTGCACGAGCACATCAAAACGCAAACCGGCGACTTTGAAAAGTACATCGACGCCTACAAGCAAAGCATTCGCAACCTTGCCGCATGCGGCGTAATGGTGGTAACGTACAACTTCATGCCCGTGCTCGACTGGACGCGCACCGACCTTGCCTACACCTTGGAAGACGGCTCAAAGGCGCTGCGGTTTGAGCGCGCCGCCTTCATGGCTTTCGACCTTTTTATTTTGAAAAGAAAGGGCGCAGAAAGCGAGTACACCGCTGAGGAAAAAGCCAAGGCAAAGGCTCGGTTCGACAGCATGAGCGAGGAGGAAAAGCAGCTGCTCACGCGCAACATGATTGCAGGTTTGCCCGGCTCCGAAGAAAGTTTTACCGTAGCGCAATTTCAAGAAGCGCTTGACCGCTACGCAAATATTGATGCCGAAAAATTGCGCAGCAACTTAATTTATTTCCTTGCAAAAATTGCTCCCGTAGCCGATGAAGTCGGCGTTCGCCTTGCCATTCATGCCGACGACCCACCCTACGCCATTCTTGGTTTGCCGCGAATTTTAAGCACCGAAAAAGATTTTTGCAAGTTAGTTGATGCCGTTCCCAATAAGAGCAACGGGCTTTGCTTCTGCACCGGCTCCTTCGGCGTGCGTGCTGACAATGACCTGCCCGGCATGGCAGCTCGCCTTGGCAGCCGCATTTACTTTGCGCACCTGCGCAGCACCCAGCGCGATGCCGAGGGCAACTTTTACGAAGCCAACCACCTCGAAGGCAATGTGGACATGTACAATGTGGTAAAAAACTTGCAAGAAGTAATGCAAAAGCGCGGCGAAAGCATTCCCATTCGCCCCGACCATGGCCACCAAATGCTAGACGATTTGAAAAAGAAAACCAACCCCGGCTACTCCGCCATTGGTCGCCTGCGCGGCTTAGCCGAGCTACGCGGCTTGGAAATGGGCATTGTGAAATCGCAACAGTAGAAAATGGAACTCCCTGCTAAAAATTTAGCAGGGAGTTTTTATAAGTACCCCCGCTATGGTAGCTATACAAAGTACAATGGAGGATTTAAAGATTGCGCAAGATAAAATCAATAAATATTCTAATCTCGAACCATATAAATTATGTCTTCAGAATTCATTGTCATAGGTATTTGTACACTTGGTTTCGTTGTTTATGATTTGTTTTTTGCAGTGTATTTAATGCGCGCTTACAAAAACAGAACAAAAAGCAACCTAATGAAGCTACTTAATTTGATGCCTTTCGGAGCGGCTTCCGCACGAAGAAGCAGCAAGGAAAAGCTAATAAAAGAAAACCCAAAAGGAACACTCATTATTACTGTTATTTGGTTTGTGATAACAAGTACTGTTGTTATTATTTTCTGCACGCTTGCTTTGCCAAGTGTTTGGAATAATTGACTCTTCTAAATTTTCCAATTATACCACCATTTTTGCAGCGCACAGGGGCTATCGGCAGAAAAAGGTAGTGGGTATGCAACACTCTTACCTTTGCTAAAAAGCATTAAAATGATAGATGTTTTTATATCATTATTACGAAGTGATATAAAAATTTGGTTCAAGACTAGTTAAGTAATGCTTATCTTTGCTTAATTAATTGTTGAACAGTGAGTAATAAGTATTTTTTTAGGGCTAAGATTTCTGAGGACAAATTTCGCACTATTCTGCGACTTT
>JAITVR010000108.1 GCA_031285695.1 Prevotellaceae bacterium | reverse complement strand
CCTACTTCACTTGTTTTTATTGGGTTATTTGCATTAATATCGCTGGTAACCTTGCCTTGTTCGAGCGCAAGTATTACCGCTGCGCGAATTTCTTCGGCGGGTTGCGGATAGCCCAAATGCTCCAACATCATGGCGGCGGAAAGAATGGTGGCAATGGGGTTGGCAATACCTTTTCCTGCACCTTCGGGGAAGGAACCGTGAATGGGCTCAAACAGCGCAACCGTATGTCCCACCGAAGCTGAGGGCAGCAAGCCAATGGAACCGGTAATGACCGAAGCCTCGTCGGTAAGAATGTCGCCAAACATGTTTTCGGTAAGCACAACGTCGAAAAATGCAGGCTGCTGAATGAGCTTCATGGCGGCGTTGTCCACAAACATGCAGTCGAACTTTACATCGGGAAATTGAGCTGAAGTTTTAGCTGCGATTTCGCGCCATAAACGCGAAGTTTCCAAAACGTTAGCCTTATCTACTAAAGTTAAATGTTTACGCCTTTTTTGGGCAGCTTCAAAGGCAAGTTTTGCAATGCGCTCAACCTCCTCTGCGCTGTATGAGCAAATATCGTAGGCTTCGTTTCCGTCATTTTTTCTCCCCTTTTCGCCAAAATAAATTCCGCCTGTGAGCTCGCGGTAAACTACAAAATCAACGTTTTCTACCAAGTGATTTTTTAGCGGCGAAGCGTTGTACAGCAAGGGGTACGACTTAATGGGGCGCAGGTTGGCAAACAGGCCAAGCGTTTTGCGAATTTTTAGCAAACCTTGCTCCGGACGAACTTTTGCCGAAGGGTCGTTGTCGAAACGCGGATGCCCAACTGCTCCAAGCAGCACAGCATCAGAATTTTGACAAAGAGAAATAGTTTCATCGGGTAGGGGATTGCCCGTGGCATCGATAGCGCAGGCGCCAATGAGCGCGTGCTCAAAGGTGAACCCAATGTTGTGCTTTTTGTCAACGGCCTTCAGCACCTTAATTGCCTCGGCTACTACTTCGGGACCAATGCCGTCGCCGGCAAGAACTGCGATTTTTTTCATAATAATAAAATAGTTAAAAAGTTGTCAGTCGAAAGTCGTCAGTCAAATACATGCGACTTATGACTTACGACTTCTGCACTTCGTAATGTTCAATCTTTTCTTTAATTGACAGTAAATAATCTATATCATCATAGCCATTTATGAAGCAAGTTTTTTTGTAATCGTTAATGTCAAAATACTCGCTTAGGTTGATGCTGTTGATGGTAATTTTTTGCGCCGGCAAATCAATGGTTACCTCCGTTTTTGGATTTTTTTCGATTTCGGCAAAAAGCGTTTGAACAAAATTTTCGCTAACTTGAATGGGCAGCACGCCGTTGTTCAGCGCATTTCCCTTAAAAATATCGGCAAAAAGCGGCGAAATTACGGCGCGAAAACCGTAGTCGGCAATGGCCCAAGCGGCGTGCTCGCGCGAAGAACCGCAGCCAAAATTTTTGCCGGCAACGAGAATTTGCCCACTATATTTTGCGCTGTTTAAAACAAAATCGGACTTGGGTTGGTCTTCAGAATCGTAGCGCCAATCGCGAAAAAGATTTTTGCCAAAACCTTCGCGGTTGGTGGTTTTCAAAAAACGCGCGGGAATAATTTGGTCGGTGTCCACGCTCTCAACGTTGAGGGGAACACAGGGGCTGGTGAGTATGGTTAGCTTTTGCATTTTAAATTAGCTTTGCGACTTGCGATTACTCGATATGCGAAAGTCTTGTCGCAAGTTGAGTATCACATATCTTATTTTATATCAGTTCTCTTGGGTCGGTTATTTTACCTGTTACTGCGGCGGCGGCGGCGGTAAGTGGACTGGCGAGCAGCGTGCGTGCGCCTACGCCCTGGCGACCTTCAAAGTTGCGGTTGGAGGTGGACACGCAGTATTTTCCGGCGGGAACTTTATCCTCGTTCATGGCCAAGCAGGCCGAGCAGCCGGGCTGACGGAAAACAAATCCTGCGCTCTCAAAAATTTCTATCAAACCTTCCTCGCGTGCTTGCTTTTCGACTGATTTTGAGCCGGGAACAATGTAGGCAAAAATGTTTTCGGCTTTTTTTCGACCTTTGATAATGCTTGCCGCCGCGCGAAAATCTTCAATGCGACCATTGGTGCAGCTGCCTATAAAAACGTAGTCAACGGGCTTGCCCAGCAGCTTTTCGCCTGCCGCAAAATTCATGTACTCCAAGGCTTTTACGTTTGGCTCGTTGACAGGAATATTGCCGTCAATGGCTATGCCCATACCGGGGTTTGTGCCGTAGGTAATGAATGGTTTAACATCTTCTGCCTTAAATGAATATTCTTTGTCAAATGAAGCATTACTATCAGTGAATAAAAGCTTCCATTCAAGTAGTTTTTTACTCCATTCTTCGCCTTGCGGAGCAAATTTTCGATTTTTTACGTAGGCAAAAGTTGTTTCGTCGGGGGCAATTAGTCCGCCGCGCGCACCCATTTCAATGCTCATGTTGCACATGGTCATGCGCTCCTCCATCGTCATGCTGCGAAAGGCGCTGCCGGCGTACTCCACAAAATATCCTGTGCCGCCGTTGGCGGTAAGCTGCGCTATGATGTAAAGGATAACATCTTTTGCGGTAACGCCCTTGCCCAAATTTCCGTCAATGGTAATGCGCATTTGCTTGGGCTTGCTTTGCAGCAGGCACTGGGTGGCAAGCGCCATTTCTACCTCGCTGGTGCCAATGCCAAAGGCAATGCTGCCAAAGGCGCCGTGCGTGGCGGTGTGGCTGTCGCCACAAACAATGGTCATGCCCGGCTGCGTAAGCCCCAGCTCGGGACCAACGATGTGCACCACGCCGTTATATTCGGTGTTTAAGTCAAACAGCATGATGTTGTTAGCAGCACAATTTTCACGTAATGCTTCAACTGCTTTTCGCGAGGCTTCCTCCTTAATAGGCAAATGCTGGTTGAGTGTGGGCGTGTTGTGGTCGGGCGTGGCGGTTACCTGCTGCGGACGGAACACGCTAATACCGCGCTTGCGCAAACCTGCAAATGCCTGTGGGCTGGTAACTTCGTGAATAAGCTGCCTGTCAATATACAGCACATCGGGGCCATTTGTAATGGACTCAACAACGTGCTTTTCCCAAATTTTATCGAAAAGTGTTTTCATAAGTTTTTTGATGTGCGCTACTCGACTTTTTTGTAAGTCTATTTTAATGCTTTGCTTACTGCGTCCAAAAATGCATCGACCGAAGCTTGCACAATATCGGTGTGCGCGCCGAAGCCGTAAAAAAGCGAACCCTTGTACTCAACCGACATGTGCACCTTGCCAATATCGTTGCTTCCGCGCGTAATAGCTTGTATAACAAAGTCTTCCAAGCGAAATTTTTGCTTAATAATGCTGCGCACGGCGTTGAGCGAAGCATCGATGGGGCCGTTGCCCAGCGCCGCTTCGGTGTATTCCTCGCCGTTATAGTTGAGGGTAACGGTGGCGGCGGGCTGCACGTTTTTTCCGCAAAGCACCTGCAAGCTTATCAGCTTAATGCTGCGGTCGGCTACGCGCTCGCGGTTAACCAAAAGCATCAAATCATCATCGTTGATTTCTTTCTTTTTATCGGCCAAATCAAGAAATTTTTCGTAGGTTTCGTCAAGCTCCGTTTTGCTGAGCTTTATGTCCAGCTGGTCAAAACGGTGCTTCAGCGCTGCGCGACCGCTGCGCGCCGTGAGCACAATGGACGATTCGCTAATTCCTACATCTTTTGGGTTCATAATTTCGTAGGTTTCGCGCTTTTTCAAAAATCCATCTTGGTGAATTCCAGATGAGTGCGCAAAAGCGTTGCGCCCAACAATGGCCTTATTTGCCTGCACCGGCATGCGCATAAGCGTTGAAACCAAGCGGCTGGTGGGTACAATTTTTTTGGTGTTAATGCCCGTATCCAAGCCCAACTTTTTGTGGCACTTCAGTATCATGGCAATTTCTTCGAGCGAAGTATTTCCCGCGCGCTCGCCAATGCCGTTGATGGTTACCTCAACCTGCCGCGCGCCGTTAATTATGCCCGACATGGTATTTGCAGTAGCCATTCCTAAATCGTTGTGGCAATGCGTACTAAGAATTGCCTTGTCGATGTTGGAAACGTGCTCCATGAGGTACTTTATCTTTGCGCCATATTCGTGCGGAAGCGTGTAGCCCGTGGTGTCGGGAATGTTGATAACGCTTGCGCCGGCGGCAATAACCGCTTCCACCACTTTTGCCAAATACTTGTTATCGGTGCGGCCGGCATCTTCGGCGTAAAACTCCACTTCGCCCACCAAATTTCGCGCAAATTTTACGGCTTTAACTGCTCGCTCAATGATTTCTTCGGGCGTTGAATTAAACTTATACTTTATGTGAAATTCCGATGTGCCAATTCCGGTGTGAATCCTTCCTTTTTTGGCAAATTTGAGTGCTTCGGCGGCCACCTCAATATCCTTTTCCACAGCGCGCGTTAAGGCGCAAATGGTGGGGTTGCTCACCGCCTTGGATATTTCGATAACCGAGTTGAAATCGCCCGGGCTGCTGACGGGAAATCCCGCCTCAATAACGTCCACGCCAAGCGCTTCGAGCGCGCGCGCCACCTCAATTTTTTCAACCGTGTTGAGCTGGCAGCCGGGCACCTGCTCGCCGTCGCGCAGGGTGGTGTCGAATATGTAAACTTTGTCTTTCATCTTTTTAATTTTTTTTGCCAAATAAAAGGCTATCTACTGCGTATTTTCCCGAACCTGCAATCATTAAGGCAACGAAAACGGCCAAGTATAGAAATGCCATTTCGCCGTTATTTTCTCCAACAAGCCGACCTCCGTGGGCAATAAAAAATGCTACAAACATATTTATTACCAAAGGAATAAGCGCCAATCGGTAGAGCAAGCCAAGAATGAGCCCTGCGGCGCAAAATACCTCGGCAAAAACGACTAAAACAGCTGCTCCTGCTCCACCCATGGCGGCCAGCTGCTGCGTGGTGGCTTCAAAGTTGGCGAGCTTGCTCCAACCGTGCACCAGCAGCGCACCGCCAAAGGCCACGCGCAGCAGCAGCAAGGCAAGCGATGCAGCTGCGCTGTGCGTGTTTTTTGGGAATAAAAATGCTTTAATCATGGCGTTTGTTTTTTAACGATTAGTCTTCGGTGTGAATAGATTTCAGCTTGTCCAATCCCAGCTCTTCGGCGGCAATTTTGCGCATGTCCACCTTGCGAATTTTGCCGGTTACGGTCATGGGAAATTCGTCCACAAACTTCCAGTACCTCGGAATTTTGAAGGTAGCAATTCGTCCCTTGCAGTAGCGCAGCAGCTCTTCTTCGCCGTAGTCAAAGCCGGGCTGGCGCTTTACCCAGGCCATAACTTCTTCGCCGTACTTTTCGCTTGGCACGCCAATAACCTGCACATCTTGAATGCCTTCGTGCTTAATCAAAAAGTCTTCAATTTCCTTTGGCGAAATATTTTCGCCGCCGCGAATAATAATGTCCTTTATGCGCCCTACAATGGCAAAGTAGCCGTCTTCGTCCATTACCGCCACATCGCCGGTGTGCATCCAGCCATTTTTATCAATGGCTTTTTTGGTTGCGGCTTCATCGTTCCAGTAGCCCAGCATTACCGAGTAGCCGCGCGTGCACAGCTCGCCGCGTTCGCCGCGCGGAACGATTTTGCCCGTTTGCGGGTCAACAATTTTCAGCTCCAAGTGCGGGTGAACTTTTCCCACAGTAGAGGTGCGCTTATCAATGGGGTCGTTGTACATGGTTTGCGCGCTCACAGGCGAAGTTTCCGTCATGCCGTAGCAAATGGTAACTTCCTTCATGTTCATTTTGTTGATAACCTGCTCCATAGTATCGATAGGGCAAAGCGAACCCGCCATAATACCCGTGCGCAGCGTGCTAAAGTTGTACTTGCTGAAGTTGGGGTGCGCCAGCTCCGCTATAAACATGGTGGGCACACCATATAAGGAGGTACACTTTTCGTCCTGTACGGTACGCATAACCAACTCGGCTTCAAAAACTTCGCCCGGAATAACCATGCACGCGCCGTGCGTAACCACCGCCATGTTGCCCAGCACCATGCCAAAGCAGTGGTAAAACGGAACAGGAATGCACACGCGGTCTTGCTCGGTAAGGCGTTGGCCTTCGCCAATAAAGAAACCGTTGTTCAAAATATTGTGGTGCGTAAGCGTGGCGCCCTTTGGCTGTCCGGTGGTTCCCGATGTATATTGAATGTTAATAGGCTCGTCAAAATCCAGCGAAGCTTCGCGCTCAGCCAATTCTTCGTTGCTAATGCTTTTGCCCAGCTCAAGAAATTTTTCCCAATTCCTATCCAAAATTACCGTGCGCTGCGGGTACGGGCAGTGCGGACGAATGGTGTTGAGCATATCAATGTAGTCCGTCTTTTTAAAACCCTGCGCGGTAATCAGCAGGTTAATTTCGGACTGCTTGAGCGCGTACTCCACGCCTTCGAGCTTATACCCCGGATTAATGTTTACCATAATAGCGCCCACGCGCGCCGTGGCAAACTGCGTAAGCACCCACTCGTAACGATTTGCCGACCAAATACCTACACGGTCTCCCTTTTTTATGCCCACCGCCATAATAGCCTTGGCCAGCGCGGTAGTTTGCTCCCACAGCTGCTTGTAGGTAGCGCGGTAGCCCTGCTCCACCACCACCAGCGCCTCGCGGTCACCGTATTGTTCCACCGTGCGGTAAAGCGCTTCGCCCACCGTTTCGCCGCGCAGCGCGCAGCTGCAAGGACCGTTTGCGTAAGATAAGTTTTTCATAGCTTTAAGTTTAAATTTTTTTCAGACAGGATTTACACGGTTAACAAGAAACCCCAAATTTCTTGCGAGTTGTCATGCTGAGCTTGTCGAAGCATCTCAAGTTCGGAGATTCTTCGCTTTGCTCAGAATGACAAGAGGCAACATTGTTCGCAAAGCCAAAAGAGCATTTTGTAAATCCTGTTAATCCTGTCCAACGTTTTTTTCTACGGTACAAAAGTATTTTGATTTGCTCGGTACAAAAAATCAAAGTGAAAATATAAAACCTGTATTCATAGCGTAAAATAAAGATATAATATTTTGTTTGTTAAATAGTTAATATATTTAATAATGGTATATTCAATCGATAAAAAGGCGCTTTTTTATCGATACTAAATGTTATAAAACACTAAAATGCTTGGTAAAAAGCTACGCAGCTGGGTAGCTTTGACTATATTTGCAGCGTCGAAAGTTTTGTTTTCGAATAAAGTGTACGTAAAATCTATAGCAAATGAAAAAGTTTTTTTACCTCGTCGTTGCCCTTTACATTGCCTGCTTAGGCATGGTGGGCTGTAGCAAAAACACCGCTGCACCTGTAATTACCTTTGGTGATAACATTTCGCAAACTACCGTTGCGGCCGGCGAAAGCAAGGAAATTTCCGTAACCGTGGCAGCCGAAGGCAAGCTGAAGGAAGTAAAGTACTACCGCAAAAAAGTGGGCGCCGAAGAGATTCCTTTTGGCAAGCCCGTTACCAAGTTCAAAAATTCAAGAAAGTACGAGTGCGTTATCACGCTTCGCGATATTACCCAAGAGTTCGTTTTGGTTATTGAAGCTACCGATAAAAAGGGACGCGCCGTTACCGCCGAGTACACCGTTCGCGTAGAAGGACAAGGCAGCAACGTTGCCGCTTTCCACCGCAACCTTCGCATGGGCTTCAACATGCTCAACTCTGTTGGCAGCTCTTACTCCGTTAGCGCAGGCAAAATCCTACTGCTGCCCGAAGCAAAGCAGCAGCAATCGCAGGTTGACTTCATGTTTTTCATGGGAAAAGATAACGGCGTTACCATTGCCGCTCCGGCCGATAGGGTTGTTACCCAAGTGTTCAATAATATGAGCTACGGCGTACAAACTTGGGGCGCGCGCAATGCAACAGAATTTGTAAAGGTAAACCTTGACTTCGAAAACGCTTCGGCCGAAGATATTGCCGCCGCCATGAACGGTAGCAAATCCACCAAGGTTAACCACCTAAAAACCGGCGATACGGTAGCGTTCAAAACCGCATCGGGACAAGTAGGACTCGTCAAAATTTCAAACATAGGACCCAACAGCGCATCAACTCTTAACGTAAACGTTAGGACGATTTAGTGTAGTTGTTTGCTGAGTTTGTTGTCATTCCGCGCTTGACACGGAAATTTCCTCAAGCTGGGAGATTGCGGGTCAAAGCCCGCAATGACAATGACAACAAGGAAAGGTTTCGGTTTTGCAGAAGGTTTTACTTTCTCTGCCCGAAATAGGTTTGAAGGTTTTCCTACTTACATTCGGTTGGCTTTGGTAGCAGCGGAGGCGTAGCCTGCGACTTGGGTTTCTTTTGCACCTCAATCATGCGCACCAGCATCGATGGCGCAATGGCCGTAACCGGCACGTTGCCGCTTTCGGCGCCGCACATGCCTGTAAACACGGCGTAATCATTGCCCGTGCATTCAATTTGCGAAAACATGGCTAAGGGCGTGCCCACCAAATCAACGCCGCGCACCAGCTCATCGGGGCGACCGTCGGCGTACACGCGGTAAACCTCGGTTGGCGTAACGTTAAATGAGTTGGGCATGTAGCGACCCGTGGTGGTAAATCCGCCCACAACAGAGGCAATATAGTAGCCAAATTCTTTTCCTTGCTGTTGAATTTCTTGTTTAAGTAAATCTCGCAACCCTTTTTCCGATAACTCCTTATCGCTTTTTACAATCAAATTTGATTGGCGAGAAGTTGGCTGCTTTCCTGCCTCGGCACGAGCGTGGCCGTTACTTTGCGAAAATCCTTCAATAGGCGTGCGCGACATGAGAAAGTTTTTCAAAACGCCGTTTTTTACCACCTCTACATTTTTCGATTTAACTCCCTCATCATCAAACTTATAGGCTCCATTTAAGTCAATGTTGTTAAATTGATATAGCGTAGGATTCATGCTAACGGAAAGATAGGTTGGTAAAATTTTCCGGCCTACCATGCGCTTAAAAGTTTGTCCATCGCTTTCGCTTCGCATTCTTTGCCCCTCGATTCGGTGGCCGAAAATTTCATGAAAAAACACTCCGGCAGCGGCCGCCGATAGTATTGCCGGACCCGAATATGGTTCAACTTCCGGTGCAAGTTTTAGTTGAGATAACTTATTTGAAACTTCTAAAATAGAATTGATTATGATGCTATCATTTGGTAGTTTTTCCGGCGAAAAAGCAAAAAATGTTTTATGCAGCGGTAGTTCTGTTCCATTATCGGCTTTGGCTAAGGCAGATATGCTGATTTGTGCGTAGGGTTGGTTTAATACAAGCTCTTTACCCTCGGTGGAAATAAAGTACTTACGCTGTACTCTGTAAGAAAAGCTTACGTTTCCCTGTATCACATCTTGATTTGAAGTAAAGATTTCGGAAAAGTGCTTTACTTTGTTTTCCCACAATTTTTTATTAATGTCAAATTGAAGTTTTTCTTCAATATATTTTTCGACTTTTGCGGTAGTGAAATCGGGAGAAGAATCGGCTTCCTTGGCGCGCGTGGCAATGTTGGCTTTTACCTTTTCGTAGCGGTTTTGCGCAGCGCGATACTCGGCATCTACGGCCAACCAAATGCGCTGCCGAAGGGCAAGGTCGTTATTTTCGAGCGGCAAGTTTTGGGCGCGCCCGCCCTCGTTGTTGACTGACGAAGAGCTGTGGCTGCCGCGCAGCTCGTGGGTATTGTCGCGCTCGTAGCTGCCAATGCGCACCTGCGGCGTGAGGGTGCGCGAGTGGCGAATGTTGCTGCTTACCAGCGCGCCAAATGAGGCGGTGGCGTAGCAAACTTGCTCGTCCTCAACGCGGAGGCTGAGGTAGTAGGGCGGATTTTCGGAATTTTGCAGGGCGGAAAATTCGCGCTGAAGCTCACTTTTGAACGTTTGCAAAAGCGAATCGGTGGCGGCAAAGGCTGCGGTGAGGGGCAGCAGAAAAAGAGCGAGAAAAAAGGTTAGCTTCATAGGTAAATGATTTCAAATTTTAAATTGTTGGTGGTGTATGCCGTCGTTCCTCCTCGCAGTGACGTGGTTTTTCTGACAGGATTTACAAAATTAACAGGATTTTAACCTGTAAATCATGTTAATCCTGTCAGAAAAAAGAGATGCTTCGACAAGCTCAGCAAAAAAGAATTTTTGATTTTATTTTTCTACGAAAGTAAGGGAAAAATTGGAGTGCTGGGCTGTAGGAAAAGCTTGTTTTTCTTAAAATAAGGAATTTTTTACGCCAGCTACCTTGGCTTGTGTATTTTTCTCACCCAGGTTGGGAACCTGAGGAAATAAAAGAGACGAGGTAGGAACCTCGTCTCAACCTAAGGCGCAACCTCTGACGAACAAGGGGTTGTTAATAGCATAGCCTTTCAGCAAATAATCCTTCAATACTTTGTTAGCCCAAATACGGAATTGAGTACCCTGTTTCGATTTTACCCGATAACCAACAGAGATGATAACATCGAGGTTGTAAAACTCAACCATCTTAGTTTGTGTTTTATCCTTGATTGCACCATGTTGAGTGGTATGTGCAAAATTTGCACAAGTTGAACTTTCAACCAATTCTTCTTCTGAAAAAACATTACGGATATGTTTTGATATAACAGACCTTTCACGTCCAAAAAGCAATGCCATTTGTTCTTGTGT
>JAITVR010000066.1 GCA_031285695.1 Prevotellaceae bacterium | reverse complement strand
AGCGAAAACCGAGCGAGGGGTTGAACACCACGTAGCTGTTCATCTCCTCGGTAAGGCTCAGCGCGTAGCCGCCGTTTACGCCCAAGTACGGCGACATGCCTGCCTTTGGCGCAAACTCTATGCGCATATCCAAGCCCAGCGGCATGGAAAGTAGGGTGGTGGGGAGTTTGTCCTGGTAGTTGGGGTCGGAAGCAAGAAAATGGGCCGTAGTAGTCGAGAGATTTCGGTATGTTTGGTGCAGGCCCACGTTGAGGCCTATGTAGAAGTAATCATTGCGGCCGCCCAGCGCGTAGTGAAAGCCTGTCAAGCGCTGCTGATTGTTCAGCGCGGGCGTGCTGTCGTTGGGTGCAGGAAGCTTACTCAGCCCAATGCCGCCCAGCAGCTCAAGCGATGAGTACAGGCGAAATGGCGAGCCGCCTTCGTCGTCTTTTTTCTCGGCATTTTTGTTGCCCTCCACCATTTTTTGCAGCGCGGCAATTTCCTCTTCGCGGCGCTTGGCCTCGCGTTCGGCCTCTTTTTCTTCCTCAATTACGCTTTTGGCCACTTTTGCCATTTTTATTGAGTCTTCCTTGGCGTTTGGCCCATCTTCAAGCGGTTCTTTGGCCAGCATTTTTATGGCAGCTTTTTTGTACACCATAATATTGCCATCGTTGAGCATAATGCGCCCCGTTTTTTTGTTGCCGCCCACCACGGTGCCGCGCAGCTTTCCGCCGTCCTTAAAGTAAATTACGTCCTCGTCAACGGGCTCGGTGGGCGCCGCTTCCTGCGCGCGCGCAAAGGCTACAAGGCTTAGGCAAAAAATAAGAGTTAGCAGTCGTTTCATAGCGTTTTAGTTTTATTCAAAAATGTTAAAATTTCACAAATGCAAAAAATCATACAGCGCCTACCAAATGCTTGCTGTACTTTTGGGTGGCAAAATCGGTGCTTGTCATTGCGGGCTTGACCCGCAATCCCCGATTTTGAGAGATTCCGCATCAAGCGCGGAATGACAGCGCACACTATAAACGAAGGTCTGCGCTCAGCTGTACAACTTTTAACTTTTTATTTAGTATATATGAACTTCAACCCCAACAGCATAGGAATTCCCAACGGAAGCTACTTTGCGCTGCCCCAAGCGAGCAACGCCGCGCTCACGCTCATTCCCGTGCCGTGGGACGTAACCACCTCGTACCGCGCCGGCACCGCAGGCGGCCCGCAGGCCATTCTCGACGCCTCGGCGCAGGTCGATTTATTTGACTTAGAAAACGGCGAAGCGTGGAAAAACGGCATTGGCACGCTGCCCGAAAGCGACAAAATACGCAAGCTGGGGCAAAGCGCGCGCAAAGATGCCGAGGCCGTCATTGCGCTTTTGGAGGAAGGCGAAGAGGAAGATTCCGCCAAGCTAAAACCCTACCTGCTGCGCGTAAATAACGCCTCGCGTGAGCTCAACGATTGGGTGTACAAGCAGGCAAAAAATCAGCTGCACGATGCAAAGTTGGTCGGCTTGGTGGGCGGCGACCATAGCGTGCCGCTCGGCTTAGTAAAAGCGCTGAGCGAGGTGCACAGCGACTTTGGCCTGCTGCACATCGATGCGCACGCCGACCTGCGCCAAGCCTACGAGGGCTTTGAGTTTTCGCACGCCTCCATTATGTACAACACGCTGCAGCACGTGCCGCAGGTTAGCGCGCTGGTGCAAGTCGGCATTCGCGATTTGTGCACCGACGAAGCCGAGCTTGCCGCCGCCAACGAGCGCGTGCACCAGTTCAACGACTACGCACTCAACGCCGCGCTGCTCAACGGAAAAACATGGGCGCAGCTGTGCGGCGAAATTTTGGCCAAGCTGCCGCAAAAAGTATATATCAGCTTCGACATTGACGGATTATCGCCCGATTTGTGCCCAAATACCGGAACGCCCGTGCCCGGCGGCCTATCCTTTCATCAAGCCTGCTTTTTAATAAATGAGTTAGTAAAGCTCGGAAAAACCATTATTGGCTTCGACCTGTGCGAAGTTTCGCCCGCTGCCGACGGCAGCGAGTGGGACGCCACCGTGGGCGCACGCGTGCTGTACAAGCTGTGCGGCTACTGCATTCGCTCGCAAAAAAGCTAAATCGCAAAATTGTATAAGTTTATTTAACATGTCTGCAAACGTTTTTTTGTTACATTTGCGCAATGAAATTTTTAATAAACAATAAAAACATAAAAAAAATGAAGTTCAAAGCAATCCTCCTCACCGCCGCCCTTGCAGGCCTCACGTTCACTTCGTGCAACTCCAACGGCATTAGCGCAAGCAGCAGCGCTGTCGATTCTGTTAGCTACGCCTTTGGCATCAACATTGGCGAAAGCTTAAACAAGTCTAAAATTGACGGGCTCAACCCCGATATTATTGCGCGCGGCATTGCCGATATGCTCCAAAATGACGGCGCTAACGCAAAGGTAAGCTACGAGGAAAGCATTGAAATTATTCAAACCTACTTCCAAAAAATGCAGGAAGAAATGCTGACCAAAAACATTGAAGAAGGCAAGGCATTTTTGGAAAAAAACGGTAAGGAAGAAGGCGTAACTACCACCGAAAGCGGCCTGCAGTACAAGGTTACTACCGAAGGCACAGGCCCCAAGCCCACTGCCAATGATGAGGTAGAAGTACACTACCGAGGCACGCTGCTCAACGGCGAAGAGTTTGACTCATCGTACGAAAGCGGACAGCCCGTTAAATTCCGCCTTAACTCCGTAATCAAAGGTTGGACGGAAGGCTTGCAGCTGGTAAACGAAGGTTCAAAGGTTACGCTGTGGATTCCCTCCGAGCTGGCCTACGGCGAGCAGGGCGCAGGCGCAAACATTTAGCCCAACTCAACCCTCATTTTCGAAGTGGAGCTGGTAAAGGTTTACCCCGAATCAAAAAAGTAGCATCGCATTTTTTGTAAAAAAAGTAACAGTAAAAAAGCAGGTTTTTTGCCTGCTTTTTTTTATGGTGCAAAAACATTTTTCCCTAAAAAACACTAAAACGCACCGCACCAAAGGGCGAAATGCCTAACTTTGCCAATTAAGTGAAGCC
>JAITVR010000037.1 GCA_031285695.1 Prevotellaceae bacterium | reverse complement strand
CGTTGCCGATTTGGATTGGGCCTTTGGTGCAACAGGCCTTACCGATAAGGCTAAACACATTGCTACACTTTACGTTGAGGATATTGCCGATTTTATTCGTGAAAATATTGACGCGCACTTTGACCTTGTGCGCTACGCCGAGCGGCTCAGCGTTTCTGCGCCTACGTTCGACAAGATTCATGCAGCGTTACAAGCTCAGCCTTCGCTCATAGATGAGCTTATGCTGCAAATTTTGGACTCGTATATTTTGGCGAAAAATCCTGATATTATTGGATTTACCGTTCCTTTTCCCGGCTGTCTTTTTTCAGCTTTGCGTTGCGCGCAGCATATAAAAAAGCAGTATCCGTACATGAAAATTGTAATGGGCGGCGGATATGTGAATACGGAGCTGCGCAATATTTCTGATGTCCGCATTTTTGATTATGTGGACTTTATTACGCTTGATGATGGTGAACTACCGCTCGAAAAAATTATTTTATTTTTACAAAATAAAGAAAGTATAAATAGTTTAGTACGAACATTTTATATAAATGAAGATAAAGTATTAGTTTATAGTGAAAACGACGAGCAAAACATTCGTTTTGCGGAATTACCTGCGCCTGATTTTTCAAATTTACCTTCGGAAAAATATATTTCGTTGGTAGAGCTTACCAACCCCATGCACAAGCTGTGGACCGATGGTGCGTGGAACAAGCTAACCGTAGCGCACGGCTGCTACTGGGCTAAGTGCGCTTTTTGCGATACCTCGCTCGACTATATTTGCCGTTACGAAGCGCCAACTGCTGCTCAAGTTGTAGATAAAATTGAGGCTGTAATGAAGCAAACCGGCCGCAGCGGTTTTCACTTTACCGATGAAGCTTTGCCGCCAAAGTTACTTAAAGAAATAGCTGAAGAAATACTTCGTAGAAATCTCATTATCAGTTTTTGGGGAAATATACGTTTTGAAAAAAACTTTACTCCACAATTGTGTAATTTGCTGGCTAAAGCCGGCTGTATTGCCGTTTCGGGAGGCTTGGAAGTTGCTTCGGATAGGCTGCTTTTGGTTATCAACAAGGGCGTAAATTTGCAGCAGGCGGTGCGCAGTACGCAGGCTTTTACCGAGGCGGGAATAATGGTGCATGCCTACCTTATGTACGGTTTTCCCACGCAAACGCTGGCCGAGGCGGTAAATGCGCTTGAGGTGGTGCGGCAAATGTTTGACGAAGGGCTTGTACAGTCAGCGTTTTGGCACAAGTTGGCGGTAACGGCGCACAGCTCCTTGGGTAAAAACCCGCAGGAGTTTGGCGTGAAAATTTTGCAAAACGGCATCAATTCTTTTGCGAATAACGACCTGCCTTATACCGATGGCAGCAAGGTGGATTGGGAAATGGTGGGTGTGGCGTTGAGCAAGGCCACGTACAACTTTATGCACGATGTTGGCTTGGATTTTCCGCTTCACAGCTGGTTTGCTGCGCAAATTCCGAAAACAACAGTGCCGAAAAACCTTGTAAGTAATAGCTTAAGTTAATTAAAGTAATAGTTCAAACAAGGACTATTAAATATTTTTTTGTCAAATATTTATAAAAACCATGCGACAACGTTCAAAGACAAATCTAAACTTTAAGGATATAGATAAAGTTTCGTGGAGGTACTGGTTGCTTTACGTTTTTCAGAGTTTTGTTTACCGCCGAATTTACTACCGCGAATACCGTGTGGTGGGCTACAAAAATGTGCCTAAGCGTAATGTGCCTACACTTATGGTGTGCAACCACCAAAATGGGCTCAACGATGCGCTTAATATTTTGTGCGCGTTTCGCGATTTTCGTCAACCTACCTTTATTGCGCGCGCCGATATGTTCAAAAAGCCGCTGGTAGTTGCCATTCTCAAATTTCTCAAAATCATGCCGGCTTTTCGTCCGCGCGATGGCGAGGACCCGACTAAGAATGAGGAAATATTCAACGCATCGGCCGATGTGCTGAGCCACCGCCACACCTTGGTGTTATTTCCCGAAGGTTTGGCAGATAAGGGACACTATATCAGCATGTTTCGCAAAGGTTTTGCGCGTTCGGCTTTTCGTGCCGAAGAGCGCAACGATTTTAAGTTGGGCGTAAAAATTGTGCCCGTTTGCAACCACTATTCGGGTTACTACAACTTTCGCGAAAAAGTTACTTTGGTCATTGGCGAGCCGGTGGATTTGTCCGATTATTTTGAGCTTTACAAGCAAAATCCCGAAAAGGCGCAGCTTGAGCTTTCGCGCGATATGCACGACCGAGTGCAGGCCATGATGCTCGACATTCGTCCGCAGGAGGATTATGAAAAATTGAACCTGCTGCGCAAGCTTTATACAAGGCGTTACCTCAAAAAACACGGCTTGCGCGCCTCGTATTTTCCCAACCATCTTACAGCGGATAAGGCAACAATTTCTGCACTTGAAAAGTTGAAAGAAAGTAACCCCGAAAAACATACAAAACTGCTGAATTCGGCGCAGGAAATGCTGGACGGAATGGAAAAATTGAACCTGCGCAGCTGGTTATTCACTAAACCTAAAAATGGGCTATCTTTATTTTTTGACACCAAATTATTTGTTTTACTATTTCCCTTGTATTTAGCGAGTTATTTGTCAAATATGCTACCTTACAAATCATGTGAAAAATCATTGAAAATAGTAAAGGATAAGGTACTTTTATCATCATTTACCTTCGTTTTAGGTGGGTTAATTCTATATCCAATTTATGCAACCTTGTTGGGCGTTACTTTAAGTATTACTTTAAGCTCAATATGGGCACTTTTTGCAATGTATATTTTGCTATTTTTCTCCACACTTTTCTTTTGGAGCTACAAAAAAGGCATGATAAAGTTGCGTGCTCGGTGGCGTTTTAATAAGTTGAAAAAACGTAAAAATGCAGACTTAATGTATCAGCTTAAATTACATAAAGAAATAGTTGATGAATTAGATGCTATAATTTTATAAAATAGATTACTATAAAGATGAAAATTTCTCGCTCTGATATAAATATTATGGCTCCGGTTGGCTCGTATGAGTCGCTGGCCGCCGCCATTCAGGCAGGTGCAAATTCTGTGTATTTTGGCATTGAAAAGCTCAACATGCGTGCGCGTTCCTCGGTAAATTTTACTATGGACGACATGCAAAAAGTGGTTGAAATTTGCAAGGAGCATAACATTGAAACCTACTTGACAATCAATACAGTACTATTTGATAGTGAGCTGGATTTGATGCACAAAATTGTGAAAAAAGCGAAGCAGGTTGGCATTACTGCCATTATTGCATCCGACCAAGCAGCCATTAATTTTGCGCGTGAAAGTGGGGTAGAGGTACATATTTCTACGCAGCTCAATGTGAGCAACTTTGAAACATTAAAGTTTTACTCTAAATATGCCGATGTAATTGTTTTAGCACGTGAACTTAATCTTGAGCAAGTAAAGCATATTCATGAACAAATTATTGCGCAAAATATTCGTGGTCCTAAAGGCGATTTAATCAAAATTGAAATGTTTTGTCACGGTGCTTTGTGCGTGGCTACTTCGGGAAAATGCTACATGAGCTTGCACGATAACGGACACTCAGCCAACCGCGGCGCATGCCTGCAAAACTGCCGCCGCACCTACCTTGTAACCGATAAGGAAAGTGGCAACGAAATGGAAATTGACCACGAATATGTGATGTCGCCAAAGGATTTGTGCACCATTGGTTTTGTGGATAAAATGCTGGAGGCGGGCGTTCGAGTATTCAAAATTGAAGGACGTGCGCGACCGGCAGAGTATGTGAAAAAAGTGTGCCAATGCTACAACGAAGCATTTAAAGCAATTATTGAAAATACATACTCTAAAGAAAAGATTGATAGTTGGGTAAATGAACTGTCAACAGTCTTTAATCGTGGCTATTGGGACGGCTACTACCTGGGGCAGCGCTTGGGCGAGTGGAGCAAATCCTACGGCTCAAAAGCTACCCGCCGAAAAACGTATGTGGCAAAATGCACCAACTATTTTTCGAGTCTTGGTGTGGCGGAATTTTTGATAGAATCGGGCGCGCTAAAGCTTGGCGACGAGCTACTAATTACCGGACAAACCACCGGCGTGGTGGAATGCGCCGTGCAGGAGCTGCGCATTGATGA
>JAITVR010000015.1 GCA_031285695.1 Prevotellaceae bacterium | reverse complement strand
CGCACGCTTGGGCAGTCGCTTGCTGCGCTCAAAACCATGATGAACGTTGTTGAGCTGTGCGAGCCAAACGTACTTGCGCCGCTCACCAACCTCACTCCCGATGAGCAAAAAACGGTGGTGGAAGCCACGAAAGCGATAATGAAAAAATACGAAGTATAACGGTTAGTGATTAGCTGTTAGTGGTTAATGACACATCACTAATCACTAATCACTAATCACTAATCACTAATCACTAAAAAAATGAAGCCAATCATAGGCATAACCATGGGCGACCCTGCGGGGATTGGCCCCGAAATTACTGTAAAATCCCTTTCGGAAAAAAGCGTGTACGAGCGCTGCAACCCTGTGGTGGTGGGCGATGCCGGCGTAATGAAAAAAGCCGTTGCGCTGCTAAAATTGCCCTACACGGTAAACGCCGTTGAAAAAATTTCGGACTCAAAATTTACCTTTGGCACCATCGATGTTTTCGATTTGAAAAACGTTTCGGACAAGGTAAACTTCGGCGAAGTTTCGGCCGAAGCCGGCGCCGCAGCGTTTCAGTCGGTAACAAAAGTAATTGAGCTTGCGCTGAAAAATGAGGTTGACGCCACCGTTACCGCGCCCATCAACAAGGAGTCGATAAACCTTGCAGGGCACCACTTTTCGGGGCATACCGAAATTTACGCGCACTACACCAACACCAAAAAATACGCCATGCTGTTGGCGGAAGAAAACCTGCGCGTCATTCACGTTACCACGCACGTTTCGCTTCGCCAAGCTTGCGATTTGGTCAAGACCGACCGCATACTTGAGGTTATACAATTGCTCGACAATGCCTGCAAGCAATTCGGCATAGCCAAGCCAAAAATTGCCGTTGCCGGCTTAAATCCGCACTGCGGCGAAGGTGGACTTTTTGGTTGGGAAGAGGAAAAAGAAATTATCCCCGCCATCAACCAAGCCAAGGCCATGGGCTACGCAGTTGAGGGCCCCATTCCTGCCGACTCCATGTTTCCCAAAGCCATAGGCGGACAGTACGATGGCTGCGTGGCCATGTACCACGACCAGGGGCATATTCCGCTAAAAGTTGAAGGTTTTAAGTGGAACGAAAAAACGCAGCGCATGGAAGTACGCGGCGTAAACATTACGCTTGGGCTGCCCATCATTCGCGTGTCGGTTGACCACGGCACAGCATTTGAAGTTGCCGGAAAAGGCATTGCAAGCGAAGAGGCCATGAATATTTCATTGGACTACGCCATTCGCATGGCAGCAAATCGTAAATCAGCTTAAAATATTGAACAAAGATTTGAAGAACAAAGATAGAAAGACAATGTTTTTTATCTTGCAGTCTTTGCTCTTGCAGTCCTTTAATTTTTTTCAATGATAACCGTAATTGCCGACGATATTACAGGCGCAGCCGAAGTTGCCGGCGTGGGTTTGCGGCACGGCTTGCGCGTAGCGTTGGACACGGCTGTAACCCTTGCCCCAAGCGATGTGCAGCTGTGGGTAATTGCGCTCGATACGCGCTCCATGCAGCGCGATGAAGCAGTAAAAGAAATTACCAAAACGGTTGCAAGGCTAACCCAACTTGGCATTCGCCAAATATTCAAAAAAACGGATTCGGTGCTGCGCGGACACGTGGTGGCGGAGCTCGAAGCGCAGCTGAAAATTCAAGGAAAAAAAGGCGTTTTGCTTTGTCCGGCCAACCCCGCAGGAGGTCGAAAAATTGTTGACGGAACGTACTACATAAATGACATTCCGCTGCACCAAACAGGTTTTGCCAAAGACCCCGAATTTCCCGCCACAACTTCCAACGTGGTGAAATTGCTAAAAAACACTTCCGATTTTTCTGTTGAAATTTGCCCCCAAGCTGCTTCTGCAGAGGATTTGCAACGCATTGCAAAAAATATTGATGACGATGTAATTCCCGCAGGCTCGGCAGCATTTTTTGAGGCGTGGCTCTCAAATTTCAAATTTCAAATTTCAAAAAAAGCAGAATTTGGAATTTGGAATTTGGAATTTGGAATTTTCATAGTTTGTGGAAGCGCCTTTCACGTCAGCCACGAGCGGGTAGAGCAGGCGCGAAAAAATGGCACCTCGGTTGCCTACATTTCGCCGCTGTGGATAAATTCGCCGGAGTTTGAGCAAAACTTGCAAGGCTGCGCAAGCCAAGCACAGCAAGCCTTGCAGCAAAATGGCTGTGCTATTTTGGCGGTGGATTTGCCTACACTTGAGGGAAAAGATGCAGCCGTTGCGCTGCGCACAGCAGTGTCGAAAGTTGCCGAAAATATTTTGCAGCTTTCCGATGTTCAAGAGCTGATAGTTGAAGGCGGAGCAACTGCTTTTGCCATTGCGCAGCGCATGGGCTTTACGCAATTTTTGCCGGCAAACGAACTCGCGCCCGGCGTGGTGCGCATGAAGGTGCTTGGGCGCAAAAATTTGTACCTTACCATTAAGCCCGGCAGCTACGAATTTCCGAAAGGAATTTTATAAATAAAAAGCGAGCAAAACTAAGTTGCTCGCTTTTTATTTTGCTACTTCTTCAGTATTTCCTCCATCTTTT
>JAITVR010000003.1 GCA_031285695.1 Prevotellaceae bacterium | reverse complement strand
GTTTCGGACGAAATTATTTACAAGGAAATAGAAATTCTTTCGGGCGGAAAAATCAAGCTCAGCGCAAGCGATGTGCGCCTGCAGGTGGGCAACTACAACGTGAGCAACAACAACGGCGGCGCCAGTGGCAACGGGCAAAACAACGGAGCCAAGCGAAGTGCCACCGATTCAAATCGCGCCAAGCACCAGCCACAGCAGCAACGGCACAGGCAGCAAAGTAAGCAAAATTAAGAATTAAAAATCAACGGAATTGACAGTTTGGGCACCCCATGCTTGCCATTTGTCATGCTGAGCTTGTCGAAGCATCTCAAGTTCGGAGATTAGCTTACGCCGAACTTCGGTTCTTCGCTTTGCTCAGAATGGCAACAGGGGTAAACAAAGTAGATTATTCAAAAAACTATTTTTAATTCTTAATTCTCGATTTTTAATTGAATAAAACATGGCCTCATTTGAAGTAATAGGCGGCAGCAAGCTCAAGGGCGAAATTATTCCGCAGGGCGCAAAAAACGAAGCCCTACAGGTAATTTGCGCCGTGCTGCTTACCTCCCAAAAGGTAACCATTCGCAACGTCCCCGATATTTTAGATGTGAATAAGCTCATTGAGCTGCTGGCCGATTTGGGTGTGGAAGTTACGAAAGAGGAAGGCGCGGGAGTTTACACTTTTTGCGCTAAGCAGGTAAATACCGAGCTGCTGCGTGCGCCCGAATTTGCCAAAAAAGCGGCCAGCTTGCGCGGCTCCATTATGATGGTGGGACCGCTGTTGGCGCGCTACGGCTTGGTTTACGCGCCTCGCCCGGGAGGCGATAAAATTGGTCGCCGCAGGTTGGATACGCACTTTGTAGGATTTGAAAAGTTGGGCGCGCACTTCAGCTACGAGCCCGACAGCGCATTTTACCGCGTAGAGGCAAAACACCTCAGCGGCGCGTACATGCTGCTCGATGAAGCCTCTGTTACAGGCACCGCAAACATAGTGATGGCGGCAGTTTTGGCCAAAGGTAAAACCACCATTTACAACGCAGCCTGCGAACCGTATTTGCAGCAGCTGTGCAAAATGTTGGTGCGCATGGGCGCAAATATTTCGGGCATAGGCTCAAATTTACTCGTTATAGAAGGCGTTCCGCAGCTGGGCGGAACCGACCACTCCATTTTGCCCGATATGATTGAAGTCGGCAGCTTCATTGGCATGGCAGCCATGACGCGCAGCGAGCTGACGATAAAAAATACCTCGTTCGATGATTTGGGCGTTATTCCCGAATCCTTTCGCCGCCTTGGAATTCAGCTTGAGCGCCGCGGCGACGATATTCACATTCCGCAGCAAGACCGCTACGAAATCGACACTTTTATCGATGGTTCCATCATGACCATTGCCGATGCGCCCTGGCCGGGGCTTACGCCCGACTTGATTAGCGTGTTTTTGGTGGTGGCCACGCAGGCAAAAGGCAGCGTGCTTATTCACCAAAAAATGTTTGAAAGTCGCCTGTTTTTTGTCGATAAATTAATAGATATGGGCGCGCAAATAATCCTCTGCGACCCGCACCGCGCCACGGTTATAGGCAATGATTGCCTCAAACTGCGCCCCACGGTAATGACCTCGCCCGATATTCGCGCAGGCGTGGCGCTGCTCATTGCTGCCATGTGCGCCGACGGAAAAAGCACCATTCACAACATTGAGCAAATTGACCGCGGCTACCAAAATATTGACGGACGACTAAACGCGCTTTGCGCAAAAATAAAGAGAGTTGCAAGTTCATAAAGTTCGTAAAGTTTACAAAGTAAAACCGCTTTGTAAACTTTATGAACCTTACAAACTTTATAACTTTACAAACTTATTGCTATGCAAATCGAAGTTTTAAAATCGAAAATACATCAGGTTACCATTACCGAGGCCAACCTGTACTACGTGGGCAGCATTACCATTGACGAGGATTTGATGGACGCCGCCAACATTATTGCCAACGAAAAAGTTTCGGTGGTAAACGTGAACAACGGCGAGCGCTTGGACACCTACGTGATAAAAGGTGCGCGCGGTAGCGGCGTTATTTGCCTCAACGGACCCGCGGCGCGCAAGTGCCACACGGGCGATGTGGTGGTGGTAATGTCCTACGCGCAAATGGATTTTGAGGAGGCAAAAAAGTTTAAGCCCACCATTATTTTTCCCGAAAAAAACACCAACCGTTTAGTAAAGTAGCGCGTGAACAAGAAACTCAGCACCGGCCTAAAGTTTGCAGCATTTCTGCTGCTTACCGCGCTGTTGCTGTGGTTCAGCTTTCGCAAGGCGGATATGGCGCAGCTGTGGCAGGGCGTAAAAAGTGCGCACTATGGCTGGGTGATTCTTACCGTAATTATTGGGGTTTTTGCCTACTTTATTCGCGCGCAGCGGTGGCGCTTGCTCATCAATCCGCTGGGCTATAAACCCAGCTTGGGCGCGGTGTACAACGCTGTAGTTATTGGCTACTTTGCCAACCTGCTTTTTCCGCGCTTGGGCGAAGTGGCGCGCTGTGGTACGCTCAACAAATCCGACAAAATTCCCTTCGATAAGCTGGTTGGAACAGTAGTGGTAGAGCGCGTTTTCGATTTGATTTGCTTAATAGTGGTGGTGCTTGCCACCTTCTTTTTGCGCATCGAATCGTTTGGAAAATTCTTGCGCGAAAACCTGCTGCAAAAAATAGCGGGGGAGAATTATTTTTCGCTGATAGTAGCTGTGGTAGCTGCGCTTGTAGCATTTGCCGTAGTCCTATTTTCACTTTGGTATTTTCGCAAAAAACTCATTCGCCACTCGCCGGTAAAAAAGGCGTGGAGCTTTGTAAAAGGCATTGGCGATGGGCTGAAATCCTTTGCCGCCATGCGGCATCGCGGGCAGTTTTTGCTGCACAGCGTGCTGCTGTGGGGCAGCTACTGGCTCATGGCCTGGCTTGCGCTGTACGCCATTCCCGCCACGGCGCAGCTTGGTCCGGTTGATGGTTTGGTGGTGATGGTGCTGGGCAGCTTCGGCATTATTGCGCCCACCAACGGCGGCTTGGGCGCATACCACGCCATTACAAGCATTGGCATGTTTGCTATTTTTGGTATTCCCGAAAACGATGGACTGCTTTACGCCACCATCTCGCATGAATCGCAAATGCTGTTCATGATTATTTTGGGCTTGGTGGCCTACGTGCAGCTGTTTTTTGCAAAAAAGAAGCTGCAATAGTAGTGGAAAAAATAGATTGTTAATAATGCTAAAAAGCCGAATTGCAAATTCGGCTTATCACTTTCAACTCTCCACTCGTTTTACACGGTCATTATTTCCTTTTCCTCGTAGAGTTGAGGTTCCTACCTTGTCCGAACATGGCGTGAGTTCTCTTAGGAGGCAATGACGTGGTAGGTGGGTGGGGTGGCTAATCACTAACCACTAATCACCTGTTCCTCGCCGCTTCAAGTAACCCCGCATAATCCGCTAATGAGGCAAGCGTTAAGCAGGTTAGCTGCGTTTGCTTTTTTGCGCAAAAGCGCGTATATTTGTGCGTTTTTTCAGCAGCACTTGGCACGACGCTATATATATAACGAGGATACGCTTTCTTACGAGGCCGTGAGCATTCCCATTGGGGCGCAGCTGCGGCGGCTGCTGGCGTACACGCTGCTGGGCGTGGCGCTATCTACGGCGGCGGTGTACCTGTTTTCCTACTTTTTTGAAACGCCGCGCAGCATTCTCCTGCACCGGCAAAACGACGAGCTGCAGCTAAAGTACGCCTTCCTTATGCAGCGCTTTCGCCAAACCGATGCCACGCTTACCGAGCTGCTGCTGCGCGATAACAAGGTGTATCGCTCGGTTTTTGAGGCCGACATTATTCCCCTTTCGGTGCGCGAGGCAGGCATGAACGGCGCCGGCCGCTACGAGCAGCTGCTGGCCGCTCCGCAAACCAAGGTGGTGGCCGAGGCCTCGCTGCTTATGGACAAGATTACGAAGAAGGCCTACGTTCAGTCCAAATCGTTCGATGAGGTAAGCGGCTACGCCCACCAAAAGGAGCAAATGATGCTGTGCATTCCCAGCATTCAGCCGCTCAACATTGCCCACCGGCGCGTGCGCATATCGGCGCTGTACGGCCCCCGCATTGACCCCGTGTACCACGTGCCCCGCTTTCACGATGGCATTGACTTTGCCGGCCCCATGGGCACCCCCATATACGCCACCGGCGATGGCGTGGTTACCACCGCCTCGTACAACCTGCACGGCTACGGCAACCTTGTGTTTGTTGACCACGGCTTTGGCTACCGAACGCGCTACGCACACCTTTCGGAAATAAAGGTGCAGCGCGGACAAAAGGTAAAGCGTGGGCAGCCCGTGGGCCTTATGGGCAACACCGGAAAGTCCACCGGGCCGCACCTGCACTACGAGGTGCTGCACCGCCAGCATGCGGTAAACCCCATCAACTTTTTTGGCAACGATGTAAGCGCCGAAGAGTTTAATAAAATAATTGAAGCCCTATCGGGAAAAACCGAGGGCTTAGCAACCGACTACTAAAATTAGCTTACAAGTTTACAGTTTACGAGTTTACCGTAAACTTGCTAACTTGTAAACCGTAAACTAAAAGATTTGGCCAAAAAATTTAAGTTCAACCACGAAACGCTCGACTTCGACGTTGCCCGCCGCTCCGCGCTTAGCGTAGCGCGCAGCGTGCTGCTGTGGACCTTTGTGGGAGCGCTGTTTTTGGCAGGCTACTACGTGCTGTTTTCGCGCTTCTTCAGCACCCCCGCCGAGCGCCGCTTAGAGCGCATTAACCAAACGCTCATCAGCAGCCACGCCCAGCTCACCAAGCAGTACCAGCAGCTGCAGGTGGTGGTGGATAACCTTAGCCGGCGCGATGCCGACATTTACCGCCGCATATTTGAAAGCGAACCCCCGAAAAAAAGCACCAACGACTTTATCGACCACATTGCCATAGAGCACACCGACAACACCCTGCTTACGCAGCAAACCAAGGCCGGCATTGACCAGCTGAGCAAAATGGTGGCCGAGCAAAGCGCTTTTTTGCGGCAAATAGTGGCGCAAAATGCAAAAAATAGCACCCTGCAATCGCTCCCCAGCATACAGCCCGTGCAAAATAACGACCTGCGCCGCACCGCCGCCACCTACGGCATGCGCATGCACCCCTTTTACAAGGTGCTGAAAATGCACCCCGGCATGGACTTTACCGCACCGCTGGGCGACAAAGTTTTTGCCACCGCCAACGCTCGCGTAGAAAGCGTAGAAAACAACCTGCGCGCAGGCGGCCTCATTGTAACGCTCAACCATGGCAACGGCTACAAAACCAGCTACGCGCACCTGCTCAAAACAAGCGTAAAGGTTGGCCAGCGCGTCAAGCGTGGCAGCGTTATAGGGTTGGTGGGCAGCAGCGGCCGCTCCGTAGCGCCGCACCTGCACTACGAGGTCGAAAAAAATGGCAGCAAAGTCAACCCGCTGCACTACTTTTTTCAAGATGTAACGCCCGAAACCTACCAGCAGCTCATTTCGCTGGCCGGCAACAAAGGGCAGCCGCTGGACTAATTTGAGAATTCAACTATTCAAAATTCAAAAATTATGTCGAGCATCAAACGGTTTGAAGATTTAGAAATTTGGCAAAAGGCACGAGCGCTATGTAAGGATATTTTTTGTGTAACCCGCTACGAGGCATTTTCAAAAGATTACCGCTTGAGAGACCAAATTAAAGCAGCCTCGGGCTCGGTAATGGATAATGTAGCGGAAGGTTTTGAGCGGAGCGGCAACAAGGAGTTGATACAGTTTCTTTACATCGCAAAAGGTTCTTGTGGCGAAACACGCTCTCAGCTGCACCGCGCCTTGGACTACGAATACATTTCCGTGGAAGAATTTGAAATACTGAAAAGCAAAACCGAAGAGCTATCAAGGGATATTGCAAACTTTATTAAGTACCTGCAGCAGGTAGAAATGAAGGGAAGCAAGTACCGCTAATTTTTGAATCTTTGAATTGTTGAATCTTTGAATTTATTTTGCCATGCCGTACAAAGAACCAAAGCTCGAAAAAATCTACTTCAGCATTGGCGAAGTAGCCGAGATGTTTGCCGTAAACACCTCGCTCATTCGTTTTTGGGAAAAGGAGTTTGACATCATCAAGCCCCACAAAAACAAGAAGGGCAACCGCATGTTTACCCAAAAAGATGTGGACAACTTCCGCATCATTTACCGACTGGTAAAGGACGAGGGCCTTACCCTCGACGGCGCGCGCAAGCGGCTCAAGAGCAGCCGCACCGACGAGGAAATCAACCTCGAAATTACCAAGTCATTGGTCAACATCAAAAACATGCTGCTCGAAGTAAAGGCAGCATTGTAGTTCATAAAGTTTTTAAAGTTCATAAAGTAGCAAGTCTTCGCACTTTATAAACTTTACAAACTTTACAAACTTTATAAACTTGCTACTTATTCACAACATCATACAGGCCATCGAAGAGTTTGCGCCGTCCGCCTACCAAGAAAGCTACGACAACGCCGGACTTTGCGTAGGCAGCCCGCACGCCGAAGCACGCGCCGCGCTGCTCTGCCTCGATGTTACCGAAGCCGTAGTGCACGAAGCCATTGACAAGGGCGCCAACCTCATCATTTCGCACCACCCCGTCATTTTCAGCGGGCTCAAGCAAATTACCGGCCGCACCGCCACCGAGCGCATTGTGCAGCTCGCCCTCAAGCACGATGTTGCGCTGTACGCCGCCCACACCAACTTAGACAGCGTTCGCGGCGGCGTAAGCGAAAAAATGTGCGACCAGCTTGCGCTAAAAAACCGCCGCATACTCCGCACCACCGACATTCCCAACGTTGGCTTAGGAATGCTCGGCGAGTTAGAAGCCCCACTTTCGGCAAACGATTTTTTACTTTTCGTAAAAAAAATTTTCGGCAATCCCTTTATAAAATATTCAAATTCCGGCAAAGCAAACATTTGTAGCATAGCCGTATGCAGCGGAAGCGGCGGCTCGCTGCTCAGCAGCGCCATTGCCTCTGGCGCCGATGCCTACGTTACCGCCGACCTTAAGTATCACGAATTTCAAATCGCCTCCGAAAACCTTTTGGCAGTGGACGTTGGCCACTACGAAAGCGAAATTGCAGCCGTTGATATTTTTTATGAGGTAATCACAAAAAAATTTCCTATATTTGCCGTCCATTTGTCCGAAGCAGCGGTAAATCCTGTAAGGTATTTATAGTCGAATAGTTACGTTTAAAAAAGAAACCATTATTTTTTAAGAATATGGCAAAAAGTAAAATACACGAGGTGGTTGACGCCGCAATTGACAACAAGCTTAAGCTGCTGTACGACCTGCAGCAAGTTGACTGCGAAATAGATAGAATTGTAAAGTTGCGCGGCGACCTTCCGCTTGAGGTGGAAGATTTGGAGAACGAAATCATCGGGCTGCAAACGCGCGTGGGCAACATGCAGGGCGAGGTGCGCGAAATGGAAAGCATGGCGCTGAAAAAGAAAAACGACATTGAGGAGGCAAAGGCGCTCATCAAAAAATACAACGAGCAGCAAAAGAGCGTGCGCAACAACCGCGAGTTCGATTCGTTGTCGAAAGAAGTTGAATTTCAAACGCTTGAAATTGAGCTGAGCGAAAAAAAGATTAAGGAATTTGCCTTTTTGGCAAAGGAAAAAAAGCAGCAGGCCGAAGAAGTTGCCGCGCAGCTGGAGGACAAAAAAATTACGCTCGAAGCCAAGCAAAAAGAGCTGAAGGAAATTACCAACGAAACCCAGCGCGAAGAGGACGAGCTGCGCAAGGAATCGGACGGCTACAAGGAAAAAATTGAGCTGCGCCTGTACAGCGCCTACCAGCGCATTCGCTCCAACGCGCGCAACGGTTTGGCGGTGGTGCCCGTGCGCCGCGATGCCTGCGGTGGCTGCTTCAACAAAATTCCGCCCCAGCGCCAGGTGGATATTAAGCTTAGCAAAAAAATTATTGTGTGCGAGTACTGCGGCCGCATTTTGGTGGACCCCGAAACCATAGCCAACGAAGCGGCTGTAGCGTAATTTGTTATTCCGCGCTTGACGCGGAATCCCCTGCCAAATTGGGGAGATTGGCTCCGCCGAACTCCGCTTCGCTCCGGTTGCGGGTCAAGCCCGCAATGACAGCAGCAACAAAAAGAGCAAGGAAAAATCGTTTTTTCCTTGCTCTTTTTGTTGCTGCT
>JAITVR010000215.1 GCA_031285695.1 Prevotellaceae bacterium | reverse complement strand
AGCTTCATTTTTGATTGCGGATTTTTGGTTGCTATTTATTAGACGAGCAAATCTGAAAAATGTTACACGAAGGTAAGAAAATATTTTAGGCAACCTTATTTTACCTTATCCGGATTCTTTGCCACAAAGTTCTCCCAGCTTGAGGAACTTTTTTTTGCCACTTTTTTGGGAGTAGTTTTTTGTTTTTCGGCGGCAATTTGCGCCATTACCGAGGTGGTGCTGTAGTAGTGGCACACGGCGGCGGCAAGGCCATCGGTGGCGTCCAAATCCTTGGGCAGCTCCTTGATGCCAAACATGCTTTTGAGCATGGCGGCCACCTGCTCTTTCGAGGCCTCACCCTGTCCGGTTATCATCTGCTTTATTTTTCGCGGAGCGTACTCGCAAATGGGCACATCGCGCGATAGGGCTGCGGCAATGGCCACGCCCTGCGCCCGCCCGAGCTTGAGCATGCTCTGCACGTTTTTACCAAAAAATGGCGCTTCAATCGCCACCTCGTCGGGCAAATATTCGGCAATGATTTGGGTAACGCGCTCGAAGATTTTTTGCAGCTTAATGTAGTGGTCGCCGAATTTTTTCAGCTCAATCACGCCCATTACCACCAGCTCGGGCTTGCGCTCCGCAATGCGAATCACGCCGTAGCCCATCACCGTAGTGCCGGGGTCAATACCCATTATGATGCGGTCGGTTTGCATTGTTTGATGCTTCGCGTTTAAAAATTGTTTGACGATGGTTTAATATTGTTTGAAGTTGTTTAAATGCGAAGCATCAAACCATCTCAAACGCGCGAAGCGCATTAAACAACTTCAAACCTTTTTCAGTATCGTTTTAAAAAAGTACACCTTTTCAGGAAAAGCTAGCTGCATGGTGCGGGCAATTTCGCTCATGCACTCGTCGTTGAATTTTTGCACATCGGTGGCGTGCGCTACGTGCACCTGCAGCGAGTAGCTGTGGTCGGGTTGCGGAACATCGTGTAGCACGCGCGTAAGCAACAGCTCGCCGCAGTAGGGCGTTTGCTTCAGTAGCGGAAGCACCATTTTGTTTATGCACTCCAGCCACGCGCCCTGCACTTCGGGCGGCACGCAAAAGGTTATATTGATAATAAACATATTTTTATAATGAACAATTGATAATTGATAGTGGACAATGAAAACCACTTACGCGTGTTGGTTTGTGCGATAGTAATTATCCATTATTCATTATCCATTATCAATTAAACATACTCAAACCCCGTGTACTTTTGCAGCGCGGCGGGAATGCGAATGCCGTTTTCGGTTTGGTTGTTTTCGAGCAGCGCAGCCACAATGCGTGGCAAGGCCAGCGAGCTGCCGTTGAGCGTGTGCACCAGCTGCGTTTTTTTATCTTCAGTACGATAACGACATTTCAAACGATTTGCCTGAAAACTTTCGAAGCAAGAAACGGAGCTAACCTCCAGCCACTTTTCCTGCGCTGCGGAATACACCTCAAAGTCAAAAGTGAGGGCAGAGGTAAAGCTCATGTCGCCGCCGCAGAGCTTGAGAATGCGGTAGGGCAGCTCCAACTTTTTTACAATATTTTCCACGTGCGCCACCATGCCATCGAGCGCGGCGTAGGAATTTTCGGGCAGCTCAAAGCGCACAATTTCTACCTTGTCAAACTGGTGCAGGCGATTCAATCCGCGCACATCTTTACCATACGAACCGGCCTCGCGGCGGAAGCAGGGCGTGTAGGCGGTTAGCTTTATGGGCAAATCGCTTGCGTTCAAAATTTCGTTGCGATAGATGTTGGTAACCGGCACCTCCGCCGTGGGAATGAGGTAAAAATCGTCCACCGTGGCGTGGTACATTTGTCCTTCCTTATCGGGTAAATTACCTGTGCCAAAGCCCGAATCGGCGTTGACCATAAGCGGCGGCTGCACCTCGCTGTAACCCGCTGCGGTATTTTCGTCCAAGAAAAACGAGATGAGCGCACGCTGCAACTTGGCGCCTTTACCTTTGTAAACAGGAAATCCTGCGCCGGTAATTTTATTGCCCAGCTCAAAGTCGATAATGTCGTACTTTTTTGCCAAATCCCAGTGCGGCACGGCGCCTGCGTGCAGCGCAGGTTTGCTGCCGCCTTCGCGTACTATCATGTTATCTTCGGGAGTTTTTCCTGCGGGAACTTGCGCGCTTGGCATATTGGGCAGCAGCACAATTTTTTCGTTGAGTTTTTGCTCGGCAGCCGCCAACTTTTGCTCCAAGTCGGCAGAACTTTTTTTCAGCTCGGCAACTTTATTTTTTGCGGCTTCGGCTTCGTCCTTTTTGCCGTTTTTCATCAGCGTACCGATTTCTTTTGCGGTAGCGTTTTGCTGCGCCAAGTTAGCGTCCAGCGCGGTTTGCGTAGCCTTGCGCTCATCGTCCAAGGTGGCGATTTCGGCAATAATATTTTTTGCATCAAAACCTTTTACGGCCAATCTTTCGATAACGAAATCGGTTTGCTCGCGAATAACTTTTAGGGTCAACATAAAAATTAAAATTATTAAGTAAAAAAGTCGTCTTTGTCATTCTGAAAGAAGTGAAGCATCTCACGAGATTCTTCGCTTTGCTCAGAATGACATCTGTCAACTTTTGGTTTGTAAAGATACAAAAAATCCCCTCGTGTTGCACGAAGGGACTTTTACGATAAAACCGTAGAGGTTACGCTTCGGCAAGTACCGAAACGTACGAGCGTCCGTTGGCTTTTTTGCGGAATTCTACCTTGCCGTCAACCAACGCAAAAAGCGTATGGTCGCGGCCAATGCCTACGTTTACGCCGGGGTTGTGCACCGTGCCGCGCTGGCGAACGATGATGTTACCAGCCTTTGCTACTTGGCCGCCAAAAAGCTTCAAACCAAGGCGCTTACTTTCCGAGTCGCGTCCGTTTTTCGAACTACCGACACCTTTTTTGTGTGCCATTTCTTATAAAGTTTTTAAGCGTTAATACTTTCAATCTGAATGCGGGTAAAGCATTGGCGGTGGCTATTTTGCTTCTGATAGCCTTTGCGACGCTTCTTTTTGAACACGATGACCTTGTCGCCCTTCACGTGGTTCAAAACCTTGGCATTTACCGTGGCGCCTTGCACCAAAGGTGCGCCAACATTAACCTTTCCGTCGTTGTCTGTGAGCAGGACTTTATCAAAGCTTACGGATGCACCTTCGGCATCCTGAAGACGGTGTACAAAAAGCGTTTGATTTTGAGCAACTTTAAATTGCTGACCTGCTATTTCTACAATTGCATACATGTAGTTAAAAATAGTTTACAGTTCTTCCTCAATTTTTTGAGGACTGCAAAGATAAGAACTTTTTGTGGATTGGCAAGTAAAACGGCGAGAAATAATTGATAATTGATAATTGATAATTATTAATTATCTAAAAATGAGTAAGTTGAATAATTCTACTACCTCTCCGTTTTAAACTTCACCTCGTAATCCTTTATGCCGATTCCGTCAGCGGATACAAAGCCTTCGCCCGTATAAACAAAGTGGTACTCTTTGTCTCTTTCCAAGCTTACCTCCATAACGAAGGATTGGTTGTTGTTGGTAAATTTCACCCCTTTAACTTGAGGAATATCACTCTCATTTTCTGCATAAACAGAGTAGCTATTGCCACCCGATAGCGGCATGCTGAAGTTGGCGGTAATAGTCTTAATATCCGCGCTGACGTTGGTGTCGCCATTCGTAAGCTCGCTGATGGAAACCACCACGGGTCTTTTGCTTTCGTCTATGGGTATGGGTTGAATTTTTTCTGCCCAAATTTTGTAGGC
>JAITVR010000092.1 GCA_031285695.1 Prevotellaceae bacterium | reverse complement strand
GCAAGATAATCGCACTAACTATTTAACAATAAATCAGTTAGCGTGCTCAAGCAAAGCCGTTTCGGTAGCCGCTGCTGCAAAAAAATTGCAAGGCTTGCACCTCGTAATTCTCGACGACCGCGAGGAGGCCGCCTACTTTTACAACGACCTGTACAACCTGCGCGAGGGGCGCGATGTGCTATTTTTTCCATCGAGCTACCGCCGCAGCGTGCAGCATGGCGAGGAAGATGCCAACGCCGCCGTGCAGCGCACCGCCGCGCTATCGCAAATTGCGGAAATGCAAGCTGGAAAAACCCTCTGCATAGTTAGCTACGCCGAGGCTGTGGGCGAGCAGGTGGTAAGCGGCGAGGGGCTGCAAAAAAACACGCTGAAGCTGAAAGTCGGCGCAAAAATCGGCATGGATTTTATTACCGAAACGCTGTTTGAGTACCACTTTGAGCGCGTTGATTTTGTGTATGAACCCGGGCAGTTTGCCCTGCGCGGCAGCATTGTCGATATATTTTCATTTGCCGACAGCAAGCCCGTGCGCGTTGACTTTTTTGGCGATGAGGTGGAAAGTATTCGCAGCTTCAACCTCAACACGCAGCTGAGCGACGAAAAACGCAGCGAGGTGGAAATTGTGCCCAACCTAAAGCAGCTGGCGCAGCTGGGCGAAAAGGTTTCGTTTCTTGATTTTGTAAAAAAAGTGCAGGTGGGCTGTCATGCTGAGCCTGTCGAAGCATTGAGCGTTGGGAGCTCCATCGCCGCACCCCTTCGACAGGCTCAGGGTGACAACGCACAGGCAAGCGCCGCCGTGCTTTGGCTAAGTAATCTCAGCCTTATTTTGCAAAAAATAGAGGCGCAGCAAAGCTTAGCAGAAGGTGCAAATATGGCCGAAAGCGTTACCACAAAAAAAGATTTTGCGGCGGCGCTAAACAATTTTCGGCGCGTATTTTTTTCAGAAGAAAGCGAAAATACCGCGGGCTGTCATGCTAAGCCTGTCGAAGCATTGGGCGTTGGCTCTCGCCGCACCCTTCGACAAGCTCAGGGTGACAACGCGCAGTGCGTCATCACATTCAACACCACGCCGCAGCCTTCGTTCAACAAAAATTTTGATTTGCTTGCCGCAAATTTGGGCGAGCATGAGGCAAAAGGCTACAACAATTTTTTGCTTACCGACAGCCTAATGCAGGCCGAGCGCATGGCGGGAATTTTGGCCAACATTACCGGAAACACTAAGGACTTTGAGCAGGTTCCGCTGGCGCTGCACGAGGGATTTATTGACCACGAAGCGAAAATTTGCTGCTACACCGACCACCAAATTTTTGCCCGCTACCACCGCTACAAGCTGCACGGCGCGCCGGATAAGAGCGAGCAGTTTACCATTCAAGAGCTGAATTCTCTTCAAGTTGGCGACTACATTGTGCACATTGACCACGGCGTGGGCGTGTTTGGCGGCTTGGTAAAGCAAATGGTAAACGGCAAGCCACACGAGTTTATTAAGCTCACGTACCGCGATGGCGATGTGCTGTTTGTGAGCGTGCACGGGCTGCACCGCATATCGCGCTACAAGGGCAAGGACAGCGAGCCGCCCAAAATTTACAAGTTGGGCAACGGCGCGTGGCAAAAGCTGAAAAATGCCGCCAAGGGCAAGGTTAAGGACATTGCGCGCGACCTCATTCGCCTGTACGCCAAGCGGAAGGACACAACGGGCTTTGCCTTTTCGCCCGACAGTTATTTGCAGCAAGAATTAGAGGCCTCATTTATTTACGAAGACACGCCCGACCAGCTGCGCGCCACGCAAGCCGTGAAGGCCGATATGGAAAAAGAAAACCCCATGGACCGCCTTGTGTGCGGCGATGTGGGCTTTGGAAAAACCGAAGTCGCCATGCGCGCAGCCTTCAAGGCGGTGGCCGATAGCAAGCAGGTGGCGGTGTTAGTTCCGACAACAATTTTAGCCCTACAACACCACAAAACATTCTGTAAGCGAATGCACAAATTTCCGTGCAGAATTGAGTACTTGAGTAGATTTAAAACCGCTGCCGAAACCAAAAAAATTCTTACCGAGCTCGAGGAAGGAAAAATCGACATCATAATAGGTACGCACAAATTGCTGGGGAGCACCATAAAGTTTAAGGATTTGGGCTTGCTCATTATTGACGAGGAGCAAAAATTTGGCGTAGGCGCAAAGGAAAAACTGCGCCAGCTGCGCCTCAATGTGGACACGCTAACGCTAACCGCCACGCCCATTCCGCGCACGCTGCAATTTTCGCTCATGGGTGCGCGCGACCTCTCCATTATACAAACTCCCCCACCCAACCGCCAACCTGTATCCACCGAGCTGCACACGTTCAACGAAGATGTTATTCGCGAAGCTATAGAGTACGAAATGGCGCGCGGCGGGCAGGCATTTTTTGTACACAACCGCGTGCAGGATATTCAAACCATAGAGGATATGATACGCCGCATTTGCCCCAACGTAAAAACCGTAGTGGCGCACGGACAAATGGAGGGCAACGAAATGGAGCGGCGCGTGGTGGACTTCATCATGGGCGAGTTCGATGTGCTCATTGCCACCAGCATTATCGAAAACGGCATTGACATTCCCAACGCCAATACCATTATTATAAATCAGGCGCAAAACTTTGGCCTAAGCGATATGCACCAGCTGCGCGGACGCGTGGGGCGCAGCAACCGCAAGGCCTTTTGCTACCTGCTGGCGCCGCCCGCCACCTCGCTTACCGGTGAGGCACGGCGCAGGTTGCGCGCCATAGAAGAATTTTCGGATTTGGGCAGCGGATTTAACATTGCCATGCAGGACTTGGATATTCGCGGAGCAGGCAACCTGCTGGGCGGCGAGCAAAGCGGCTTCATAGCCGAAATAGGCTTTGAAACCTACCAAAAAATTCTGAACGAAGCCCTGCTTGAGCTGCGCGACGAGGAGCCCACAACTGCAAGTGAAAACGAGGAGAGCAGCGAGAAAAACTTCAACCCATTTGGCGCAAGCGCAAATGACATTTTTGTAACCGACTGCAACATTGAAACCGACATGGAGCTGCTCATTCCCGACCGCTACGTGAGCAACACCGCCGAAAAAATTCGCCTTTACCGCGAAATGGACGACCTGCAAACCGAGCAGCAAATTGCCGACTTCCGCACCCGCATGGTCGATAGGTTTGGCGCGCTGCCCACCGAAACCGATGAGCTGCTCAACGTAGTGCGGCTGCGCCAAAAAGCCATTAAGCTGGGTATCGAAAAAATTATACTAAAAAACAACCTGCTCATAGCCTACTTTGTAAGCAACCCCGTGAGCCCCTACTACCAAACCCCGCTCTTTTCCGACATTATGCAGCGCATAGCCGCCCACCCCCACCGCATGAAGGTAAAGGAGCAAAACGGAAAGCTATCCTTTGTAGCCCAGCAGGTAAAAAGCGTGGCGCAGGCCATGGGCGTTTTAGAGCTAATTAACGGCTAA
>JAITVR010000080.1 GCA_031285695.1 Prevotellaceae bacterium | reverse complement strand
GCATCAGCCCACTCCAGCGCAGCGTTGCGGCTACCTTTTTCGCGTTTTCCGTCCTTGCCTCGCTTGGGTTTCCAAAAAGCCCAGCGTACTTTTTTGCTGATGTAAATATCGAAAATTACGATTTCGCCAAGCAAAAACCAGTAGCTGCCCAACCAAATTACAAACAACAGGTACAGCACCGCCACTGCCGAAAACCGAAACCAACGGTTGCGGTAAATGGAAAGAAATTTATTCATTTAAAAAAAATATTTCGACTTGCGATATGCGACTTGCGACTGTATTTTCGCAGGTCGAGTAATCGCATGTCTGTTTTTATTAGTCGCACAAAAGAGGGAAAAATTACAAAAGAGTTCACTTTCGTCATTGTGAGCGGGTTTAGCGAAGCAATCTCTTGGCATGAGATTGCCACGTCGCTCGTGCCTCGCTCCTCGCAATGACGTGGTGTTTTTTCATTTTCAATTATCCATTCTCAACTCTCAATTCAGCATATCGTCCATGCCGTAGCAGCCTTTTTTGCCCTTCATAAACTCGGCTGCAAGCACCGCGCCAAGCGCAAAACCCTTGCGGCTTTTTGCCTCGTGGCGAATGGTAATAGTGTCAACATCAGAATCGTAAGTTACGGTGTGCGTGCCCGGCGCGGGGTCCTGTCGCACCGATACAATGGGCAATTCTTCCTGCGCACCTTGCGCCTCATTTATCCACTTTTTGAGCTGCGAAATTTCCTTCATAATTCCCTCGGCAATGGTAATGGCTGTGCCGCTTGGCGCGTCTTTTTTCGCCGTGTGGTGAATTTCCTCTACGCTTGTGCTGTAGCCGTCCACGGCGCTCATTAGCTTCGCCAAGTATTGGTTGATTTTGAAAAAAACATTTACACCAACGCTATAGTTGGAGGCGTAAAAAAATCCGCCGTTTTTTGCCTTGCAATCCGCCTTTACCTCCTCCATTTTTTCGAGCCAACCCGTTGAGCCGCAAACCACAGGAGTGCCTGCAGCAAAGCACGCCTTGAGGTTATTTACCGCAGTTTCGGGCGCGGTAAATTCAATTGCCACATCGCACTTTTTCAAGTTCTCAACAGTCAGCTCATGACGATTATTTACATCAATTGTTAGGGAAATTTTGTATCCGCGCGCTACGGCAATGGCTTCAATTTCCTTTCCCATTTTTCCGTAACCAATTATGGCAATGTTCATTGTAGTTATAAAGTTTAAAAGTTACAAGTTAAAAGAGGAAAATAGAACAACAGAAAAATGGAAAAATAGAATTTTCTCATGGGCGCAAGCGCCATAGTACTCCTTCGTTCTTTTTTCCTCTTTTATTTTCAGTTTACAAAAATAGAAAAAGGGCGGCAAACACCACCCTTTTTACAGCTAATTTATATCTTCGTTCTAACTTATTTTACGGCATTTACAACGGCTTGGAAGGCCTCGGGGTGGTTCATGGCCAAGTCGGCAAGCACCTTGCGGTTGAGCTCTACGCCCTTCGTGCTAAGCTTGTTGATGAACACCGAGTAGGTCATGCCCTGCGGGCGCACGGCTGCGTTGATACGCTGAATCCACAGCGAGCGGAAATCGCGCTTTTTGGCGCGGCGGTCGCGGTAGGCATAGGTTAAACCTTTTTCAACGGTGTTTTTGGCAACCGTCCATACGTTGCGGCGGGCAAGGAAGTTACCTTTGGCAAGCTTTAAAACTTTTTTGCGCCTCTCACGCGAGGCGACGCTGTTGACTGAACGTGGCATTTTTCTCTCTCCTTTTTGTTGTTATTGAATGGTTAGCGTTTGCCCTCTACGGCAAATCTTTCCTGCTAATTCATTCGTTGTTTAAAAAAATAATGTGTAGTAAAAACTACTTTACAAGCAAATTCAAAATTTGCTTTTCATTTGACTCATGCACCAAAGCCGAGTGCGACAGGTTGCGCTTTTGCTTGGTGGTTTTTTTGGTCAAAATGTGGCGCAGGTAGGCGTGCTTGCGCTTGATTTTTCCTGAACCGGTGAGCATAAAACGCTTTTTTGCTCCCGAGTTCGTTTTCATCTTTGGCATTTCTGTTTGTTTTTTATGGTTATAAATTAGCTGTTTTTTTCCTCTGTCATTCCGCGCTTGACGCGGAATCTCCCAATTAACGGGGGATTGCGGGTCAAGCCCGCAATGACAATGTTTTTATTTTTTAGCCTTTGGTGCAAGCACCATATTCATGCGCTTGCCTTCGAGCTTGGGCAGCATTTCCACCTTGGCCCACTCTTCGAGTTCGCTGGCAAAGCGCGCCAGCAGGGCTTCGCCTTGGTCTTTGAACATAATTTCGCGTCCGCGGAAAAACACGTAAGCTTTTACCTTGTCGCCCTCCTTCAAAAAACTTTCGGCGTGCTTCAACTTAAAGGCGTAATCGTGCTCGCCGGTGTTCGGTCCAAAGCGAATTTCCTTAATTTCCACCTTCACGGTGTTGGCCTTCATTTCCTTTTGCTTTTTGCGCTGCTGATACAGAAATTTCTGAAAATCAACAATTTTGCAAACGGGCGGGTCGGCCTGCTCGGTTATCATTACCAAGTCCAACTCCATGGTTTCGGCCATTCTTTGCGCGTCAGCCGTGGCGTAAACACCTTGATTTTGGATATTATCGCCCACCAAGCGCACCTGTGGCACGCGAATATCGCGGTTTATTTTGTGCCCCGAATCGTTTTGACGGGGCTGCGGAAACGGCCTTCTTGGCCCCGATGGGCGCGGAAAGCTGGGTTTCGGTCTGTACGGTTGCTTATTTATAAGTTTGTCCTCCTGCTTTAGTTAAACGCTAACTATCTAATTTATTGACAAATTGCTGTGTTTTCAAAAAACTTCTCGACAATTAGGGCGCAAATTTCGGTTTTTTTTGTCAAATAAACAAGTGTTTAGGATAAAATTTACCTTACCATCATTTTTTCCACCTCGGCGTTGATGTGCTGCACAAACTCTGCAACCGCCATTGTGCCCTTGTCGCCCTCGCCTTGGCGGCGCACAGCAACAGTGCTGTCGGCAGCTTCTTTTTCGCCTACTATTAATAGGTAGGGAATGTGCTGCATTTCGTTGTCGCGAATTTTTTTACCGATTTTTTCGTTGCGCAAATCGGTAATGGTGCGAACATCGGCGCCGTTGAGCTCCTCGGCTACCTGCTTGGCGTAGTCGTTGTACTTGTCGCTAATGGGCAGCACCACAACTTGTTCAGGCGTGAGCCACAGCGGAAATTTTCCGGCGGTGTGCTCAATCAAAACGGCTACAAAACGCTCCATGGAGCCAAAGGGCGCGCGGTGAATCATTACGGGGCGGTGGCGCTTATCGTCGGCACCCACGTACTCCAGCTCAAAGCGTTCGGGCAAATTGTAGTCAACTTGAATGGTGCCGAGCTGCCACTTGCGACCAATGGCATCGCGCACCATAAAGTCGAGCTTGGGACCGTAAAAGGCCGCTTCGCCGTACTCCACCACGGTTTTCAAACCCTTTTCGGCGGCAGCCTCAATAATTGCCTGCTCGGCTTTTCCCCAATTCTCGTCGCTGCCAATGTATTTTTCGCGATTTACCTTGTCGCGCAGCGAAATTTGTGCGGTATATTCCTGAAAATCGAGCAGCTTAAAGATGTAGAGAATGATGTCGATTACCTTTTTAAACTCGTCCTTGATTTGCTCGGGCATGCAGAAAAGGTGCGCATCGTCCTGCGTGAAGCCGCGAACGCGCGTGAGCCCGTGCAGCTCGCCGCTTTGCTCGTAGCGATACACGGTGCCGAACTCGGCAAAGCGCACCGGCAAATCCTTGTACGAGCGCGGTTTTGTGCGGTACATTTCGCAGTGGTGCGGGCAGTTCATGGGTTTGAGCAGAAACTCTTCGCCCTCGTAGGGAGTTTTAATAGGCTGAAAGGAATCCTTGCCGTACTTGGCGTAGTGCCCCGAGGTTACGTACAGGTTTTTGTGCCCAATGTGCGGCGTAATTACCTGCTCGTAGCCGTATTTTTTCTGCAATTTTTTCAAAAAATCTTCTAAGCGCAAACGCAGCGCAGTGCCCTTGGGCAGCCACATGGGCAGGCCCTGCCCCACCCGCTCGGAAAAGGTAAAAAGCTCCAGCTCCTTGCCAATTTTGCGGTGGTCGCGGCGCTTGGCTTCCTCAAGCAATTTTAGGTAATCGTCCAGCAGGCCTTGCTTGGGAAAAGTAATGCCGTAAATGCGCGTCAGCATTTTATTCTTCTCATCGCCGCGCCAGTAGGCACCGGCTACGGAGGTAAGCTTCACGGCTTTTACAATGGAGGAATCCATGATGTGCGGGCCTCGACACAAATCGGTAAACGAGCCGCAGGTGTAGAAGGAAATTGTGCCGTCCTGCAGGTCGTTTATGAGCTCCACCTTGTAGGTTTCGCCCTTATCGGCAAAGGTTTTCAGCGCTTCGGCTTTGGGTACTTCGCGGCGAACAAAGGTTTGTTTTTCGCGCGCCAGCTCCAGCATTTTCTTTTCTATTTTTTCTAAATCGGCCTCTACAATGGGTTTCTCGGGGTCAACATCGTAGTAAAATCCGTTTTCGATGGCGGGTCCAATGCCGAATTTTATGCCCGGAAACACCTCCTGCAGGGCCTCGGCCATGAGGTGCGACGAGGAGTGCCAAAAGGCGTGCTTGCCCTCGGCATCGTCGAACTTGTGCAGCTTAAGCGTGGAATCCGTTGTGATAGGAAAGCGCAAATCCTGCAATTCATCGTTTACAGTGGCGCTCAGCACCTCGGCGGCAAGGCGCGGACTAAGGCTTTCGGCAACTTGCAACGGAGTTACGCCGCTTTCAAACTCGCGGCTGCTGCCGTCAGGGAAGGTAATTTTTATCATGGTAAAAAATTTGTCGCAAAAAAATGAGGTGCAAAGATAGCAAATAATGGTTAATGGTCAATGGTTAGTGGTAAAAGCTGGCGGAAGATGTACGTAGCCGATTAGCAATAACAAGTTCAGAATGACAACGGGTAGCCGCCCTACCCCACTTTTAATTTTTAATTCTTAATTTTTAGTTGAATTGAGCGGTGTTTTTTGTACATTTGTGCCTTATTTTACACGCGCATGTTTGGTTTTCTGCTTGCAATCCTCTTTCTTCTGTCGTTTGGCGTGTTTGCGCTTCCGCGCAAGCACAAGGCGCTGTACGCCGGCGCCATTACGCTGCTGGTAGCGGTGGTGGCGGCCATTCCCTGCTTTGACGCGCTGCTACAGGGCGAGTATTTTGAAGCGCAGCTGCAGCTTCCGCTTGCGCCGGCGGCACAGGTGGGCATGGATAAGCTCAGCGCATTTTTTACCCTCACTACCTGCCTCATATTTTTAGTGTCGGCGTTTTACAGTTTTAGCTATTTTCAAAAAAACGGGCGGTACAAAACCCACGCGCAGCTGTCGCTACACCTGTTGTTTCAGGTGCAGCTGCTGTTTGCGCTCATTGCCGTGCTGGTGGCGCGCAATGCTTTTGTGTTTCTTTTTGCGTGGGAGTACATGGCCATTTGCTCGTTTGTGCTGCTCATTTTCAACGGGCAGGTGCGCTCGCGCATTCGCACCGCCATTACCTTTTTTGTGCAAATGCACGTGGGCTTTTTCCTGCTGCTGTTTGCCTTTGCCATGGTAGAAAATGCCACGGGCAGCTTTTCGTTCGGCGCGCTGGCCGAGTACTTTTCGGGCAACCCCAACCTGCCTGTTTTTCTGCTGTTTTTTGTAGCCTTTGGCATCAAATCGGGCTTTGTGCCGCTGCACACCTGGCTGCCCGAAACCTACGCGCAGCTGCCGCCCACCTTTGGCGGAGTAATGAGCGGCGCGGTAACCGGCATGGGCATTTACGGGCTGCTGCGCGTGCTTACCTTCGTACAAACAGACTTTTTGGCAATAGCCTCCACGCTGCTTGTGGTGGCCATGTTTACCACCATTTACGGCATTTGCATGGCGGCCATTCAGAAGGATATTAAGCGGCTGCTGGGCTACTCAAGCATCGAAAATATGGGCATTGTGGGCATCGGCATGGGGCTGGGCATGCTGGGACAGTCCGCCGGCAACGATTTTTTGATGATAACGGGCTTTAGCGGTGCGCTGCTGCACGTGTTTAGCCACGCGGTGGTAAAGTCGCTGCTATTCTTCAGCGTGGGCGATGTGTGCAGCAAGCTGGGCACGCAAAATCTTGAGCGCATGGGCGGCTTAATGCGGCTCATGCCGCGCACCTCACTGCTGTTTTTGTGTGGCGCCATGGCCATTTGCGCGCTACCGCCGTTCATGGGTTTTGTGTCGGAGTTTGTGCTGTACAGCGGTGTGCTGGGCAGCCTGCGCGGCTGGGGCTACAGCGTTACAGGATTTGGCGTGGCCACGCTGGCGGTGCTGAGCGCGGCAGGAGGCATTGCCGTGCTAACCTTTAGCAAGGCGCTCGGCGTAGGATTTTTGGGGCAATCGCGCAGCAGCCTCTTGGGCGAGGAAGAGCGCAGCCCCGCGCTGTACGCCATGCTTGCGCTGCTGGGCATTGCGCTGCTGCTGGGAGTTTACCCTGTGTTTTTTGTAAAAATAGCGTACCAAGTTGTTGCCGTAAGCTACCCAATCCCCGATGCGGTGTTCATTCGCCACGCCATGGAATATACGCTTAGCCGCGCCTGCGTAGCCATTGGAGTGATGGTGGGCATTGCGGCGGGCATTTTCTTTTTGCGCCGCTGCCTTTTCAAAAAAAGACGAATTGCCGAGGGCGAAACTTGGGCTTGCGGCGCCACCACCACCGCGCCGCGCGTGCAGTACACCGCAGGCTCGTACAGCGGCGAGTTTGCCGCGCTTACCCGCCCGTTCAACGGCGGCTCGCGGCGCATGGACGAGCCGATAGCCGAAGGTCAACTTTTTGCGCCGCAGCGCAAATTCCGCAGCGTAAGCCACGATATTTTCAGGAGAAAAATTCGTCCGGGAATTCGCCGCGTGAGCATACAAATGAATAAGCTTGCCATTTTTCAAACCGGCCGCGTGCACCACTACATACTGTACGCGCTGCTGTTTATGATACTGATTTTTTTGATGACGTACTTTAAATTTATATAAGAGAAGTCTAAGAAGTTTAGGAAGATTAAGAATAATTTTTCCTTCCTAAACTTCTTAAAATTCCTAATCTTCCTTTTCAACAATTCAAC
>JAITVR010000115.1 GCA_031285695.1 Prevotellaceae bacterium | reverse complement strand
GGCGTTTTGACGAATGGTAAACTGCTTGAATTTGAAAAAATCGTTAGGCATAAATTACTCTAAAGTCGTCATTGCGAGGAGCGAGGTACGAGCAACGCGGCAATCTCATGAGATTGCTTTGCTTTGCTCGCAATGACGTGGTAGTATCTTTTTTGCTTGCATTTCATCTTCCTTCAGCTGCATTTTCAGCTCATCAAGCGAGCTCATTTTTCGCTCGTTGCGTAAGCGTTCAACAAAAGTTACGGTAATTTCACTTCCGTAAATATCTTCCGAAAAATCGAAAATGTGCGCCTCAATACTTTGCGCATTTTCGCTATTTACCGTTGGGCGCGTGCCAATGTTGAGCATGCCGCTGTACCGCACGTTGTCAACCGTTACAAGAACTGCGTATGCGCCGTTTTTTGGAAGCATTTTTTGCGCGCAGCCGGGCTGAATATTTGCCGTTGGAAATTCTATTTTTCTACCTATTTTATTTCCGGTAATAACTTTTCCTTCAAGTTGATATTGGTATCCTAAAAGGTGGTTGGCCAAAAGAATATTTCCCTGCTGCAAAGCTGCGCGAATTTTGGTGGAGCTCACTTCAACATCGTCCACCGAGCAGGCTGAAACCTGCATCACATCAACGTTGTGCGCTTTTCCCAGCGCTTTTATTTTTTCAAAACCGGCATCGGCATTGCGCCCAATATTGTGGTTGTGTCCAATTGTTAACTCTTTGATATTCAAATAGTTAAGTAGTTTTTTTTTGAAAAAATCTTCGGCGCTAAAGGTGGATAATTCTTTGGTAAACGGAATGACAACAAGGTGCTCAACGCCAAGCGCAGCAAGGTGTTTTTGCTTTTCGCCGAAGCTGGTAAGCAGCCGCAAATGCTCATCTTTGCCAAGCACCACGCGGGGGTGCGGCTCGTAGGTGACTACGCACGAGTGTAGCTTTTTTTCCTCCGCCACGCGCAGCATTTCGCGTATCACGGCTTGATGGCCGCGGTGCACGCCGTCGAAAAAACCGGTGGTGGCGGCCAGCGCGCCAAGCGGCGGTAGGTTTGGAAAAATGTGCGTTTGCATAGGCTGCAAAGGTAGCCATTTTTTCATTTTCGTAAAATGGGTAGTTTTTTGTACTTTTGTAGTTTGTACCCGTTTCATGTCAGCTCGTTTACGCATCATATTTTTTGCTATGCTAATGGCTTTGTCGGCTGCTGCGCTTGCGCAACCCGACAGCGTGCCCGTACCCAATTTTGCGGAAAATATGCCGCTTCTTGACAGCGCGCAAGCCGTTGATACGGCTCTGATTTCGCTTAGCGACAGCGCGCAAATGTTGACTGTGGTAAAGAAAAAAGAGCGCAGGTTGGAGCTGCCAAAAACTGTGGAAACTACGGAAGTTGACACTTCGGGCGCATCGCGCGTTTTTCGTTACACCATAAATCATGCAACGAATGATGTGGTGCTGCAGGAGGTGGATACCAGCCTTTTTTACTACCGAACGGATTATCCGTTTTTTAGAAACGATGTGGGCGCAATTTACTTGGGAAACTTTGGTAGCCCGGTGCTTTACTACGATTTTTTTAAGCGAAAAAACGACTACGATTTTATTTTTCAGCAGCCCTACGAGCCGTATTTTTTTACGCCGAGCAACGTGTCGTTTTACAACACCACCACGCCATATACCATACTTTACTACGGTTGGTCGGGTTCAAAATCGCAAATGGAAGACCAGCTGCGTATTTTGCATGCGCAAAATATTTTCAATAAATTCAGCTTTTCGCTTGAGTATAACAACTTGGGAACTAAGGGACAGTACGCGCGCCAGCACATAAAAAGCAGGTCGTTCAACCTGGGGCTTTCCTACTTGGGAAAATACTACAAGGCAAATCTTGGCTACATTTTTAACGATGTGGAGGCGCAGGAAAATGGCGGCATTGTTGACGATAAGATGATTCTTGACACGCTGGTGGAGCCGCAAATGCAGCAAGTACGCCTGCAAGATGCAAAAAATGCGCTGAACAACTCCCGCATTTACCTCACGCACTCCCTTGATTTGCCGCTAATTTACTTTGGCAACGACAGCGTAATCAACAATATTTTGATGGCGCGCTTTGGGCACTCCTTAGAGCTTTCAACGTACGGAAAACTGTACACCGATAGGGCGGATACGGTATTTTACGAAAATAATTATTTGAGCAAAACGGCCACGCGCGACTCGCTGGGGCTGAAAAATTTTGACAATAAAGTGTTTGTTCAGCTGCGGCCGCTGCGCGCCTACATTTTCGAATCGCTGGCGGCGGGTGTGGGTTACAAAAGCATGAACACCTTCATGTTTGACCCCGGCATGTACCTTACGGGCGCCACGAGCCGTAGCAAGTACACCACCTACGCCTACGCCTCCATGTCCGCGTGGTACAAGCAGTACTTTAAGTGGAGCGCGTTTGCTGAAACCAATCTTAATGGCTACAAAAGCGGCGACTTCAAGTTGGGCGGCGATATGACGCTTTCGGTTTACCCGATAAAGGGCGGCGTGCACCTTAAGGCGGGAGTTGCATTAACAGGAAATTCGCCCGATTTTTTCATTGAAAATTATTCGACCAATCATTACCGGTGGACAAATAATTTTGGACGAGATGAAGAGTTGCGCTTGGAGGCGAAGCTGTCCATTCCCAGCTGGCGCTGCGAGGTGGGCGTGAGCCAAAGCGTGCACAGCAACTTTATTTACTTTGCCGGCCAAGAAAAAAACGGCAAATTTGGCAGCGATGTTTTTCCCGTGCAGCATGGCGAGCCGCTCAGCATTACCGCCCTTACGGTAAACCAAAATTTTG
>JAITVR010000113.1 GCA_031285695.1 Prevotellaceae bacterium | reverse complement strand
TCCCGTGGTTGCCGCCATTCTTACATTCCTTGCGCTGCGCGGCATTGCTAAGGACGAAGCCTTGGTAAAGTCGCTGGAAAGATTGCGGTAGAGAAATTTCTAATTCCAAGTTTCAAATTAAGCACAATTTGGAATCTGAAATTAGAAATTAATTTTCGCTGCTTTTGCTATTTTTTTTGGAATATCGGTGTTATCCATTTTTCCGCCAAGCTGCTCGCTGCCTGCGCCGATGGCGTAAACGGGAACCATAGTGCCGGTGTGGCCTGTGGTGCTGTAGCTGCCGTAGTTTTTGGCAAAATTTTCCACCTGCGTTGCGGGTGCACTTTTCTCGCTTTTGCCAACGCCAAGCCCGCCGGTTTCGTGGTCGGCAGTAACGATGATGAGCGTTTCCGTGGGGTATTTTTTGTAAAAATCGAGCGCAACTTTTACCGCGTTAGAAAATTCTATGACCTCGCCAACCATAGCGGTGGCGTTGTTGTCGTGCGAAGCCCAGTCAATCATTCCGCCCTCTACCATGAGGAAAAATCCCTTGTCGTTCATCAGCCTTTCAATGGCTAAATCGGTAATTTGCGATAGCCTGTAGTCGCCCTTTTGCTTGTTGATGGCGTAGGGTAAAGATTCCGGATTTTTGCCTTCCGCTTGTATCAAAATGTTTTTTGACGAGGTTGATTTTTTGCACTCGTCAATAGAGCGCGAAAGCACGTAGTTATTGGCTTTAAAGTTGTCAAATAAATTTTCTTTACCGGCAACTTTTGGCTTAAGAAATCCTGCTCCGGCAAAAAAATCAAAGCTATTTTTTGGCAATTCCTGCGCAATTTCGTAGTACATGTTGCGGTCGGGCTGGTGGGCGTAAAAGGCGGCAGGCGTAGCGTGGTCAAGGCTTACGCTGGTGGTAATGCCGATTTTGTAGCCGTTTTCTTTGAAGCGGTAGGCAATGCTTTTGTAGTTTTTTTGCGCGGCGCTGTCCATACCCACCACGCCATTGCTGGTTTTGCTGCCGCATGCCAACGCCGTACCCGCCGCCGATGAGCAGGTAACCAAATTATTGGCGGAGTAGGTGGTGGCAAATCCCGTTACCGGAAAATCGGAAAATGTGAGATTTTTTGAACCGTGTTTGCCTTCTTTTGCAGCTAAATAATCTTCGGTAAGCGACACTGCGCCAAATCCCATGCCATCGCCGATGAAGAAGAAAACATACTTTGCCTGCGCAAAACCAAGCGTTGCGCTGAGCGCAAAAATGAGAACAAGAAGGATTTTTTTCATAGTAAAAAAACAGAATTTTAGGAAGTCTAAGAAGATTAGGAATATTTTGTCCGTAATCATTCTCAATTTTCAACTCTCAACTATTCTTTGTACCATTCCTTATACATCATGTAGCCCTGCGCGTTTTTTACAATCATTTTTTCGGCATCTTCGGGCGAAATTGTTTTCACTTTTTTGGCGGGAATGCCGGCGTAAATGCTATACTCTTCCAACTGCGCATTGCTAAGCACCACCGAGCCTGCGGCAATGATGGAGTTGTTGGCCACGTTGGCGTTGTCCATAAGCGTGGAGCCCATGCCAACGAGCACATTGCTACCCACCACCGCACCGTGAATATTGCACAAATGTCCCACCGAAACGTTGTCGCCAATGCGCACGGTGGAACGCTCGTGCAGGGTGTGCAGCACGCTGTTGTCTTGAATGTTCACGTTGTTACCAATGATGATAGGGTTAACATCGCCGCGCAAAACGGCGCCGTACCAAATGCTGCAACCATCGCCAATGGTAACATCGCCAATGATGACGGCGGTTTCGGCAAGGAAGCAATTTTTACCAATTTTCGGAGTTTTTCCGCGAAGAGTTTTTATGAGCGCCATGTAATGGAGAATAATTTGATAAAGGTATAAAACTTTTTCTACGCAAAATAAAGCGTGAAAAATATGTGACAACAATTTAATATTTGGAATTGACAATAGAATCTCCGGAGATTCTTCGCTTCGCTCAGAATGACAAGTGGCGAATTTCGTACTTACTACTAGTCACTAATTACTAATCTCTATTCACTAATCATTTTTAGTGCAGCCTTGTTCCGGTCATTAAAATAAACTCCTCGCGCGTTTTTTGCTGCGTCATAAAGGGGCCAGTAAAAGCTGAGGTGGTGGTTACGGAATTTTGTTTTTCTACGCCGCGCATTTGCATGCAGGTGTGCGCCGCCTCAATGATTACAGCCACTCCAAGCGGTTGCAGCGCATCTTGAATGCAGTCGCGAATTTGCACCGTGAGCCTTTCCTGCACCTGCAACCGGCGCGAAAAAGCATCGACCACGCGGGCAATTTTGCTCAAACCCGTGATGTAGCCGTTGGGAATGTACGCCACGTGCGCCTTGCCGTAGAAGGGCAGCAGGTGGTGTTCGCACATCGAAAATATTTCGATGTCCTTTACCAAAATCATCTGCTTGTACTCCTCCTTAAACTTGGCGGAGTTGAGAATGTCGTAAGGATTTTGCGCGTAGCCTTGCGTCATAAAAAGGCGCGATTTTGCAACGCGCTCGGGCGTTTTGAGCAAGCCTTCGCGTGAGGTATCTTCGCCCAAAATATCTAAAATTGCCTGCACATGCCGGCCTATGGCGCGCACTTTTTCTTGGTTAAAAGCGTCAATTCTTTCGTAGTGTTCTGTCATTGGAGTAAATTTCAGATTTCAAATAACAAAGAAGTTTAGGAAGATTAGGAAGTTTAAGAATATTTCTTTTCCTTCCTAATCTTCTTAGACTTCCTAAAATTCCTTACCTTTGAGGCGCAAATTTACAAAAAATAAATCAGCAAAATGCAGACTTTGGTTGTTGCCGCCACGGATTTTGAGCTGAACGCCGTAAAAAAATACTTGACAAAGCTTGCCAACCTTGACTTTGCCGTTACGGGCGTGGGCATGCTGCCAACGGCGTATGTGCTCACGCGCTTGCTGGCGCAAAAAAAGTATGATTGGGTTTTTAACGTGGGAATTGCGGGAACTTTTTCCGATAAAATTTTGCTTGGCGAAGCGGTGGTAATAGCGCGCGAAACCGTGGCTGAAAGCGGCATTGAAAATGCCGAAGGAGCTGTTGAATCTTTCCCAAAAAACTTACAAATAGACGCTGATTTGCGCTGCCCTTACATCAACGATTTTTCTTTTTTGCAAAGCATAAAAAAGGTCAACGGGATTACCGTAAATTTGCTGACCGAAAAT
>JAITVR010000062.1 GCA_031285695.1 Prevotellaceae bacterium | reverse complement strand
GGCGGCGCAAAAATTCCCGCAGGCTGGCTCATTGAGCAGGCGGAATTTAAGGGCGCGCGGCGCGGTGCGGTGGGTGTGCACCCCAATCAGGCCTTGGTATTGGTCAACTACGGTGGCGGAACGGGCGAAGAGGTGCTTGCGCTTGCCCACGAAATTGTAGCGGCGGTGCGCGTAAAATTTGGCGTAAAGTTGGAAATGGAGGTGAATGTGGTGTAAAATTTATACCTACGAGTAGAAAACCTTTTGATAGGGAAGCCTCAAAACAACAATTTTTCCGCCTGTGGCGGCGTGGGGTGGGGGGCTTATTTCTTTCAAAACAGAATTTTTACTACTTTTACCGCTCCAAAATCGTTTTTTACAAACTAAAAAAAATAAAACAACAAAATGAACGAGGTAAAAACACTCAATCGTGCGGCCGATAATATCCGCATACTGGCAGCAGCCATGGTCGAAAAGGCAAAATCGGGGCACCCGGGCGGCGCAATGGGTGGCGCCGATTTTACCAACGTGCTCTTTAGCGAATTCCTAAGCTACGACCCCGCTGACCCCACGTGGATTAACCGCGACCGATTTTTCCTCGACCCCGGGCACATGTCGCCCATGCTGTACAGCGTGCTGGCGCTCAGCGGAAAATATACCATGGACGAGCTCTCGCAGTTTCGCCAGTGGGACAGCCCCACGCCCGGCCACCCCGAGGTGGATATTATGCGCGGCGTAGAAAATACCTCCGGCCCGCTGGGTCAAGGTCATGCCATGGCCGTGGGCGCAGCCATAGCCGAGCGCTTTTTGGCGGCGCACTTTGGCGAGTGGATGAGCCACAAAACCTACGCCTTCATTTCCGATGGCGGCGTGCAGGAAGAAATTTCGCAGGGCGCAGGTCGCCTGGCAGGGCACTTGGGGCTGCACAACCTCATTATGTTTTACGATAGCAACGGCATTCAGCTTTCGACCGAAACCAAGGACGTTACCAACGAAGATACCGCCAAAAAGTACGAGGCTTGGGGCTGGAACGTGCTTGCCATTGACGGCAACAACGCCGAGCAAATTCGCGCTGCGCTGCAAAAGGCGCAGGCCGAAAAGAGCCGCCCCACCATCATCATTGGCAAAACCATTATGGGCAAGGGCGCCTGCACTGCCGATGGCAGCTGCTTCGAAAACAAGTGCGCTACGCACGGCATGCCGCTGGGCGAAGCCGGCGCTTCGTTCGAAAATTCTATCAAAAATTTGGGCGGAAATCCCGAACAACCTTTTGTAATTTTTGATGAGGTAAAGCAGCTGTACGCCGCTCGCGCCGAGGAGCTGAAGAAAGTAGCTTCCGCTAAAAAAGCCGAGCAAGCCGCTTGGGAAAAAGCTAACCCCGAGCTGGCAGCTAAGCTGAAAAAATTCTTCTCGAAAGATGCTCCTGCGGTGGACTACGCCGCCATTGCCCAAAAGGAAGGACAAGCCACGCGCGCCGCTTCGGCTACCGTGCTGGGTGCACTGGCCAAGCAGGTCGAAAATATGGTGGTGGCCTCGGCCGACCTTTCTAACTCCGACAAAACTGACGGATTTTTGAAGAACACCAAGGCCATGACCAAGACCGATTTTTCGGGCGCGTTTCTGCAAATGGGCGTGTGCGAGCTGACGATGGCCTGCGTAATGAACGGTATGGCGCTGCACGGCGGTGTTATTCCTGCTTGCGGCACCTTCTTCGTTTTCTCCGACTACATGAAGCCTGCGGTGCGCCTCTCGGCACTCATGCAGCTGCCCGTAAAGTACATTTGGACGCACGATGCCTTCCGCGTGGGCGAGGACGGACCTACGCACCAACCGGTGGAGCAGGAGGCGCAAATTCGCCTAATGGAGCAGCTGAAAAACCACCACGGCAAAAACAGCATGCTCGTACTTCGCCCTGCCGACGTGCAGGAGTGCACCGTGGCGTGGAAGTTGGCCTTGGAAAACACCACCACGCCTACCGGCCTCATTCTTTCGCGCCAAAATATTAAAGACCTGCCGGCAGCCACCGGCAACCGCTACGCCGAGGCGCAGCAAATGGCCAAGGGTGCGTACATTGTACAAAAGGCGGACAAACCCAACATTGTTTTGTTGGCAAACGGCTCGGAAGTTGCCACTTTGGTTGAAGCCGCAAAGCTGCTCGAGGAGCGCAAGGGCTTGAAGGTGCAAATAGTTTCGGCACCAAGCGAGGGATTGTTTTTTAATCAGGATAAAAAATACCAGGAAGAAGTGTTGCCCGCAGGCGTTCCCGTATTTGGGCTCACCGCCGGTCTGCCCTCAACCCTGCACCGCTTTATTAAAGATAATGGAGCCTCATTCGGTCTCGACCACTTTGGCTACTCTGCTCCCTACAAGGTGCTCGATGAAAAGTTTGGCTTCACCGCCGAAAACGTTTTTGCGCAGGTAGAAAAGCTGCTGAAATAAATCTGCTAACGGACAAAAGAACAAGGACAGAAAGAGCAAAGACGTTATGTCCTTGCTCTTTCTGTCTTTCGTCTTTAATCAGAATCATGAAAACCGGACTATTCTTCGGCTCGTTTAACCCCGTGCACGTAGGGCATACCATTATTGCCGGCTACTGCGCGCAGTTTACCGATTTGCATGAGGTGTGGCTGGTGCCCAGCCCGCACAACCCACTCAAGCAAGT
>JAITVR010000036.1 GCA_031285695.1 Prevotellaceae bacterium | reverse complement strand
GACTGCAACATTTCGGGCGCAGCCGTGCATCAGCGGGTAAAAAAGTTGGAGGATTCGGGCGTAATTATTGGCTCGCGCATGCTGGTTCGTCCGCGCGCGCTGGGCTTGGATATTTGCGCGTTTGTGAACGTAAAGCTATCGCAACCCAACGTGGGCAACGAGGCCATTGAGGAGCTAAAAAAAATGCCCGAGGTGGTGGAGTGCCACTTTGTGGCGGGCCCGTACTCGCTGCTGCTCAAAGTTTACTGCCACAACAACGAGCACCTCATGGACGTGCTCGTGAACCAAATTCCGCACGTAACGGGCGTTTCCGATACCTCAACTTTCATATCGCTGGAGCAGGTAATAAGCCGCGAGCCGCACCTAAAAATGTCGATAAAGAAAAAGGAGTAGGGGGTAACGAGTGATTAGTAATCAGTAGCCTCTCTACATAAACAAGCGAAGCAACCTCAAGCTTGAGATTGCTTCGCTAAGCCCGCTCGCAATGACGGCGAGTATGTTTACTTTGGTAAATTTTGGGCGCGCTCCATTAGCGCTTTGTCCTCGTCGATAACGGGCGCAATGGTAATGTTGTGCGGCATCGCGTGCGTGTTTTCGTCAACGTGCACAAAGCGGATAAATCCATCGGTAAAAATTTCGGCATTTGGCTTGTCCACCTGCCTTGCCGATATATACGCCATAAGGCTTGAGCGACCGGTAAGCACCACCTTGCTTTCGTAGCACAAAAGGCTGCCCAAGCGCACGGGGTACAAAAATTCCATGCCGTATATTTTTAGGCACACTATTTTTTTCGGGTCCAATAATCCGGCGGTGGCGGACACAAATCCCGCCTCGACAAACCACTCGGCGCTGCGCCCGGCAAAAAGCGTTCCGTGGTGGTTCAAGTCCTCGCTTTTTACTAAACGGTGCGTTACAAATGTTTTGGGCGCGATTTCCATTTCACTAATTTTTTACGAAACTTTTTTCAGCAGCTGGCGCGCAAAAAAGTGCACCACATCTACGTTGACCGAGTTGCCCAGCTGCTTGTAGGCTATGCGGTCGTTGGGGTGTAGCTTGTAAGTGTCGGGGAAGCTTTGCAGGCGCGCTGTTTCGCGCGGCGTGAGACGGCGGCGCAATTTTCCCACAATTGATGTTTGCGTAATGGCCACCAGCGCAGGAAAGTACGTGGGCTTTTTTACGCGCACGCCCGAGGGGCGAAACTGTAAAATGTGCTCCCACATGTCGGGCTTGGCGTTTTCGCCGGCCTGCCATTCCAGCTTAGCTTTTGCGCCGTTAAACGATTCGTGCTTGGCGCATTTTCTCAGCCATGTGTCAATAAATTTTTTGTTTTGCTCGTACAGCGCGCGGTTGCGCGTAATGATGCAGCGCTTCCAGTCGGGCAAATTATCTAAGCTTAGCTTTAGGTTGGCTTCGCTAAATTCCTCCGTCCACACAGGGAAAGCGGGTAGCGGAGTTTTTATTCCCTGAATAAATTCGTTCCACAAGTCGAGCACCTTAATTTCTTTTTCGTTGAGCGTGTAGCGCGAAATGTTAGGCACTTTGCTTTCGCTTTGAATCAAAATTTCCTCAGCGTGGCACTCGGGTTTTACGGCCGGCGTTTTAATTTGCAGGTTGCGTTTGGCCACGTCTTTTCGTTGGCACAAAATAAAAACGCGCTCGCGAAACTGCGGAATGCCGAGCATGTGCGGGCTAAAAATAATCGGCTCTTCGGGAAAAATGTAGCCCAGCGCACGCAAATGTTCCTTTACCACGCGCCAGGTGTTGCCCTCATCGTGGCCAATGAGGTTGCGCACATTTTCGAGCATGAGGTACGAGGGGCGGTGCTGCTGCACAATGCGCACAATGTCGAAAAACAGCGTGCCGCGCGGGTCGGTCATGCCCTCGCGCTTGCCGGCTTTTGAAAATGCTTGACAGGGAAAACCCGCACACAAAACATCGTGCGCGGGAATATCTTTTTCGTTTACCTTGGTAATATCGCCCACCGGCTCAAGCCCAAAATTTTCCTTATACACCTTGCGGCAATCGGCGTCAATATCCGATGCAAAAACGCACTCTCCGCCAAGCCTCGAAAGGGCTACATGAAATCCTCCCAGACCACAAAACAGGTCGATAAACTTAAATTTTTTTGCCATAAATTTTTACTAACTGTGACAAGTGACAATTGTGACACGTGATATTTCTTAGTCACTTGTCACTCGTTACCCGTCACTTTTTTTATTATTGCTTCCGCAAAAATCAAATCTGCGGGGGTTGTTACTTTTATATTTTCTACGTTTCCCTGCACAAGCGAAACCTTGTATCCTGCGCTTTCCACCACCGAAGCATCGTCGGTAAAATCGTTGCAATACTCCTGTTCATACGCTTTTCGCAAAACGCTGAGGCGAAAAACTTGCGGCGTTTGCACTGCGCAAAAATCGCTGCGGTTTACCGCTACACTTTTTCCGTCACCAACTTTTTTCCGTATTGAATCGCTTAGCGGAATCGTTGGAATTGCCGCTCCACTTTTTTCTGCTTCGCCAAAGCAAAACTCAATGGTGGCGTGGCTTACCAACGGTCGCACGCCATCGTGCACGGCCACCAAACCCTCGCCTTCGATTTTGCTAAGCGCATTTTTTACGGAGTGAAAGCGCGTTGCACCGCCTACTACAAACGTGTGCGGAATGCTTATTGCATACGTTTTAACAATTTTCTGCCACGCTTCGATGGCGGCTTCGGGCAGCGCTATCACTACGTTTATTGTGCTATCGTAGGCAAAAAATTGCTCCAACGTGCGCAGCAAAATCGGCCTTCCGCCGAGCAGTAAAAACTGCTTGGGGGTGGCGCTGCCCATGCGGCTGCCGCTGCCGCCGGCAACGAGTATGAGGTGCTTTTTTTCCACGCCGGTGCTATATTAGCGGTCGTTGTGTGTACCGCTTTTTCTTCGGTTTTTGCGGCGACGTGGCCTGCTGCTGTGTCTCAATTTTTTGCTCCTGCGGTTTTTCTACTATCTCCTTTTTTTGAGCTTCGGGAGCAGCTTTGGCGGCTGCTTTTTCCTTTTGCGGAGCAGGAGCGGTATCTACTGCAATGGGTTTTGCCGGTGCAACTTCCGCTGGTTTTGTTTTGGCAAAAGTTGTGTCAATTTTTTCCTCTTTTTTTACCGGCTGTGCAACTTTTTCCTCTGCTTTTGCAGGAACAGAATCAGCCTGCGTTTTCTTTACGGCAGCAGAGTCAACCTTAGTAGCCTTTACCGGCGTTGGATTTTTCTTTTTGGGTTTTGCTACTGTATCAATTGCCGGTTTCTTTTCAACCACCGGCGCGATTTTTTTCTCCTCAGGTTTGACAGAGGGAAGAGTATCTACCTTTTTTACAGGCTTGCTTTTGACAATAATGGTATCTGCCACAACCTGCTGTTTAGCGGGAGCAACCTTTTGTTTAATCGGCGCAGCTTCAACTTTTTGTGTCGGATTTGCTTTTGGCTGCGCAACTTTTTTGCTGCTTGCTGCTTGCGGTTTTACCTTTGCTTTTGGTGCAATGCTATTTTGCGGTACCGCTTTTTTGCGTGGCGGAGTTGTACTTTTTACAGCCGCAGGCTTGCTTTGCGCAGTTGTTGCAGCGGCAGCTTTTGTTTCTTTTTTTGCCGAAATAGGCGCGGTGGTGTCCATGTCAAACACAATGGTATCCACGCTTTGCTTGCTAAATAGCTGGTCGCTGCGCTGCACCAACAGCGTGGCGGCTACGAGCAGCAGCGCCGCCGCAAGAGCAGCAAAAAGCTTGCAGTATTTTTTTGCGGAGCTCGGATTTTTTTCTCCCTTAAGCTTTGCATTTTTTGCGACAGCAAGCTTCGGCTCGCCGTCCAAAAAGTCGAGCTCGTACTTGCCCGATGGCCACTTGCCTTCCACCATCACTACATTGATGCCGTGCGTTGCTGCCGAGGCGGTTAGCGCATCAAAGGCCTCCTGTGTCCACGATTTGGTAACGGCAATAGCTACGCCATCAGATGTGTTGAGTATTTCGCTGTCAAGTATATAGTGTGCAATGCTCAAGCCCCTTTTGGGTAGCAGCTGCACCAGCTCAAGCGGTTGAAACACGCCCAGCGGCACAATGCTGCGCACCTGCACGGGCGCTTTGGGGCAAATGCTGTCGGGGAAAGCGTCCTTGAGCGCGCTAAACGTGGTGTTGGGGTGCAGGCGCAGGTAGGCCGTAACCACTCCAAGGGCGATTCGACTGCGTGCTTTACCTTTAACAACAACTCTCACGTTTGACATAATTTCTTATTTGTAAATAAATTAACAAGTTTTCAACAAGCTTATAAGCTGCAAATGTACTAAAAAGAGCTTAGCCGGCAAATAGTTTTCAACATTTTTTTAACAAAAAGTGCATGAAAACTATACTTGGGCGAATTGGGCATTTTTTACCGCGATAGAAGTATCTTTGGAGGTTAAAACGGATTAGCCGTTAAATTCGTATATATATTAACTTGTAAATTTGTAAACCAGATACATGGCAGAGGAAACATCGCCGCGCAGGCGCACAAAAAAACAGGAGGTAAATGTGGCTACCGTTGGGTTGGAGTTGGGTCGAATTCCGCCGCAAGCGCTTGATTTAGAGTCGGCGGTGATAGGTGCGGCCATGCTCGAAAAGGACGCGGTGGTGGAGGTAATGGACATGCTCAAGCCCGAGAGCTTTTACAAAGACGCGCACCAAAAAATTTTCCGCGCCATATCCTCGCTGTACCACAAGCAGGAGCCCATTGATATTTACACCGTAACGCAGGAGTTGCGCCGCGATAATATGCTGGAGGAGGTGGGCGGAGCGCAGTACCTTTCGTCGCTTACGCTAAAGGTGGGCAGCGCGGCCAACATTGATTACCACGCCAAAATTATTGAGCAAAAGTATTTGCAGCGCGAGCTCATTCGCATTTCGAGCGACATACAGCGCCGCTCCTTCGATGAGGCTACCGATGTGGAGGATTTGCTCGACGCCGCGCAGCAGGATATTCTTACCCTGGCTGAGGGCAACGTAAAGCGCGAGGCCGAGCCCATTTCGAAAATTGTGGACCGCGCCATGCACCGTATTGAGGAGCTGGGCAAGCGCGAAGATACCTTTAGCGGCGTGCCCACGGGCTTTACCCGCCTCGATGAGCTTACGCAGGGCTGGCAGCCATCGGACTTAATAATTGTGGCGGCGCGACCGGCCATGGGTAAAACCGCCTTTGTGCTTACCATGGCGCGCAACATGGCCATAGACCACAAGCGGCCGGTGGCATTTTTCTCGTTAGAAATGGCGAGCGAGCAGCTGGTAACTCGTCTCTTCATGAGCGAAAGCGGCCTCAGCGGCGATAAGCTGCGCAGCGGCAAGCTCGACACCGATGAGTGGAGCCACCTGAGCAAAAGCATTCAGAGCTTAATTGAAGCCCCCATTTACATTGACGATACGCCGGGCTTGAGCATTTTCGAGTTTCGCTCAAAGGTGCGCCGCCTGTACACCACGCACAAAATTCAGTGCGTAGTTATTGACTACCTGCAATTAATGAGCGGGCCGCCCGAAACCCGCGGCTTCCGCGAGCAGGAGGTGGCGGCTATTTCGCGTTCGCTAAAAGGAATTGCCAAGGAGCTGGGCATACCTATTATTGCCCTTTCGCAGCTCAACCGCGGCGTGGAGGTGCGCTCGGGCAGCAACAAGCGGCCTGCGCTGAGCGACCTGCGCGAATCGGGCGCCATTGAGCAGGACGCCGATATTGTAGCCTTCATTCACCGCCCCGAGTACTACGGCATTACCGCCGACGAGGAGGGCAACAGCCTTATTGGCGTAACCGAATTTATAGTGGCCAAGCACCGCAACGGCGCGGTGGACGATGTGCGGCTGAAGTTCCGCCCCGAGCAGGCCAAGTTTGTGAACTTTGACGATGATGTGCTGGATAACCTGCCGCCCGCGCTGCCGCAGGCGCAAACCATAGGCTCTAAAATGAACAGCGATAAATCCTTTGCACCGCAGCTGCCGCCCTCGGGTGGCGGAGACTTTATAGGCGGGGGAATAAGCAGCGAGGAGGCGCCGTTTTAGTAGGTGAAGTGAAATTTTTGCTGTATCTTAGCGTGTATGTGTCCAATATAGAGAGACTGAGAAATTAATTTTGATTACATAAATTATGAATAATAGCGACATAACAGATGTATATCAGCGATATGGTTACATAGCCAAAAATGTTGAGGGGGTTCTTGTTTATGAATACAAGCAAGGGCGATATTTTGGTGCAGATATTATCAATAATGAAAATGTTTCTAAAATAGAAAAAATTCAAAACGAATATCGGAATTTAAATTTTTCGACATTAGTTCGTGATTATAAAAGTGTAGAGGAAATAGAAGACGAATTATTTAAGAGTTTTTTTCAGCTTCCGTCTTTTAGAGCGGCATTAAGCCGAAAGTACGATGCTTTTATTCAAAAGCAAATGACAGGATTGCCCTCTTCCGCAGAATATCAATATATCAGCAGCGATTATACATACTCACATTATGACTTGGAGGGCATTATTACCTCCATTCAAGAAATCGAAAATAAATCGGTTGTTGATAATGTGGCCGAACTATTAAATACTGCGCAAGAACCTTTATTTGTGATTATTGAAGCCGCAGCAGGATATGGAAAAACTTGTACAGCGTACGAAATTGTTAAAAAAATTGAAGAATCCAATTCTGAAATTTTGCCGTTTTATATTGAATTGTCAAGGAATAGAGAGGCGAGGATTTTTAAGCACATTTTACAAAATGAGATAGATGAACAATTTCAAAATGTTGTAAAGTCTGATGTCGTTTTACATCAAATAAAACAAGGAAAGATACCTGTCATAATTGATGGTTTTGACGAATTATTGTCCAAAGATTTATCTGCAAATACTTCTCAATTAAGAGATGTTGAAAGTATGTTATCTACAATTGTAAATTTGTTAGAGAGCAAAGCTAAGATTGTTATAACTTCGAGAAAAACAGCAATTTTTAGTGGTGAAGAATTTTATGAATGGATTAGAAAAACAGGCAAAAAATACAATATTGCCCGTTTTTCAATTTCTGAACCCAAAATTGAAAATTGGTTAACAACAGACCGTTTGGATATACTTAATTCATGCAATTTTCCAATTACTAATGTTGCCAACCCTGTGTTGCTATCTTATATACGCAATATTGATATAGAGGAACTACGAGAACTCGTTCAAAATTCCAAGGATATTGTAGATAAATATTTTGATTTTCTGCTACGTAGAGAACAAGTTCGACAAGAGTTGCTTTTTGATGAAGAAATGCAGTTAAGAATCTTCAAGAAACTTGTCCGCATAATGACAGAATTTGATATAAAAGTAGAAAGTAAAATATTTATTAAAGATATTTTGAAAGATTACAATAGGGGTATTTTTGATAACTATATAAAAAATTATCCCAAATCCCCTAAACCAACACACGACGAATTAGCAGACACTTTGTCTAATCACGCTTTATTAGACAGAAAGCAGCACGACAATGTTGGTTTTATCAATGAGTTTATTTTGGGTATTTTAATCGGTAGAAATTTAATAGAAGATAAGTATCAGAAGCATTATCCACAAAATTTTACAAATGTAATAACCCAAGACTTTGCTTATTTAGCAGTTTCTGCGTTTAAGGTACAGCCCCAAGATAGGCGAAATTTACTTTGGGCAAAGTTAAAGGAAAACCACTTCCCATATAATGCAAAATTTTGTTTTGATAGGGATTTATATTTAAAAAACGAATTTATTGATAGTTACAATGATATATTCGTTGAAGACATGTCTTTCTCAAAAATGGTTTTTACAAAAGATAGACAATTTCAAAATTCTATTATTAGTAACTGTAAATTTGACGATTGTACATTTGATAAATATGCTTTTGATAATTCAGGTTTCATAAATTGTAAATTTTTTAATTGTCAATGGACTGACGATTCTTGCCATAAAGGTACTACTATGTATATAACAGGATGTGAATCGAATAATGATTTTGAAAGTAAACTATATGAACACGAGGAGCAAACTGAAACGCAAATTGATGTTGAAGAATTGATTTTGCGAAAGTTTGTTAAAAGTTCCTCAAAGGTTAATTCAATGCGTAAATTATCTACAATTAAAAATTCATTAAAAGAAGAAAATATTACTATGCGAGAAATTGAAAAAGCAATAAATTCATTAAAGAAAAATGCTTACATTGTCATAAATGGCGATACTTGCTTTATTCAACGAGAAGGTATAACTTATTTTAATAGCACTTATAAGTTATGAACAATAATCCTGGATTAAAAAGTATACTCAAAAATATTCAAGATGAGATTTTAGCGGAAATAGGTAGAATTGGCATTCACTGTAGGATACACGCAAGAATTAAAGAATTTGACTCGTTAAAAGAAAAAATTGACCGAAAAGGGAAGAATTACTATTCTAAAGAAGGTAAAAAAGTCCAAGATATTTGTGGCTTCAGAATTACAACTTACTTTATCGAAGACGTCAAACTTTTATGGGATATTTTTGAGCGAAAATATGAAAAAGTAGATGAGGCAAATGATGTAATTACTCAAGAAAACAAAGAAGTATTTAAGCCTGTCCATAAAAATCTTGTTTGTCGAATGACTGATACAGACTCAAAGACATTGCAAGAATTGTCTTATTCTAACAACGGTGACATTTATTCATTGATAGATAATACTTTCGAAATTCAACTTAGAACAACTCTATCAGAAGGGTGGCATGAAATTGACCACGTTTTGAGATATAAATGTAAATCTGATTGGGACGATTTTTTGGATGAGTGGAGAATGTTAAATGGCATATATGCTACTCTTGAAACAAGTGATAGCGCATTGAAATCTTTGTTTGATGATTTGTCATATAAACATTATAAAAACCATAATTGGGAGGCAATGTTGAGAACAAAATTTAGATTGAAAATTACCAAAGAACCATTAGATAATCGTATTTGTGATATTCTCAACAGTGATAATGAGTTGGCAAAACAAATATTTAGAGTTGATAGACAGGGATTTATAGAACGAGTAGCATTGTCGAAATTGCATATACCTATATCTTTTAATAATCTTATTTACACACTTAATTATTTAAAAATAAATAATTCTGCAATTGAAAAGTTATTACCTCAAATAATTAAAACGGATTTTGATGAATACTTAGGAAAATAATAATTTAGTTATGCCCGAACACCAAAACATAGAATACAAATCCGTTTGGAAGGACGAATACCTGCGGTGGATATGTGGCTTTGCCAATGCGCAAGGCGGTACGCTTGTGATAGGTAAAGATGACGGCGGAAATGTTGTAGGCGTAAGAAATGCCTAAAAATTGTTGGAGGATTTACCCAACAAAATAACCGCTGTGTTAGGTATTGTGGCAGATGTAAATTTACGCGAAACGAAGCAGGGGGATTATATTGAAATCGTTGTTGAGGCGCAGCCCAATCCTGTAAATTACAAGGGCGAGTATCACTACCGAAGCGGTAGCACAAAGCAGGAGCTGAAAGGTGCAGCGTTGGATAAATTTCTGCTGCATAAATACGGCAGAAAGTGGGATAGCGTACCAATACCGGCTATCCGCGTTACTGATTTAAAGCAGGAAACATTTGAATTTTTCAAAGAAAGAGGTGTCGAAAGTAACCGCCTTGACGAAAGGAGTCGCAAGTGTACGCCCGAGCAGCTGCTCGAAAACTTAAACTTGTATGAAAATGGCTGTTTGAAGCGTGCTGCGCTGCTTTTATTTCATGCTAACCCTGAAAAGTATGCAACAGGCGCGTACATTAAAATCGGTTTTTTTCGTGCCGACAGCGATTTGCTGTTTCAAGACGATATTCACGGTAATCTGTTTGAGCAGGTTGAGCGCACAATGGAGCTGCTGTTAACCAAGTACACCAAAGCGTTAGTCAGCTATCGCGGTCTTTCGCGCATTGAAACCTACGAGTATCCCAAAGATGCCTTGCGCGAGGCGCTACTCAATGCCATAGCGCACAAGGAGTATTCGGGTGGCGCGCCTATCCAAATCAAAGTTTACAGCGATAAAATTATGATTTGGAATGAGGGGCGCTTACCGGAGGATTGGACGATTAAAAAGCTGCTGCAAAATCATTCTTCGCGTCCAAACAATCCTGATATTGCGAACGCTTTTTTCCGTAGCGGCTATGTAGAATCGTGGGGACGAGGTATTTCAAAAATTGAAGAGCAATGCGCGACGGCAGGACTTCCATCGCCAACTTTTACAAATGAAGGCTCTGATTTTTGGGTGATTTTCCGCAAAGATATTTACAACAAAGAAGATTTGAGCAAGTTGGGGTTGAATGAAAGACAGGTTGACGCCTTGATTTTTTTTAAGCCAAAAGGAGAAATAACAAGTTCGGAATATGCAGAGAAATATAATATTTCCGATAGAACAGCAAGGCGAGATTTGTCCGAGCTGACTGAAAAAAATCTACTTAAAAATGAGGGAGATACAAATCTATCAAGATATATTTTCGTCTAAATGTCCGAAGATTGTCCGAAGATTGTCCGAAGTGTCCGAATAAAGAACGGCAAAAAGTATTAGGTAGTTTTAGCTATTATTTGCCGCTAATTTTTTCGCCGTCGAAAGCATGCCGCACGCTGCTAAAATATCCTCGCCGCGCGAGGCGCGAATGGTGGTGTTTACGCCTTGCCGCAAAAGCATTTCCTTAAATTTTTCGACCACGGGCATGCTTGAGCCGCGCAGCGGGCTGTCGGGGATTTGGTGAAAGCGAATGAGGTTGACGCGGCACTCAAAGTCGCCCAACATTTTTGCCAGCGCAGCGGTGTGGCGCGGCGTGTCGTTCACTCCCGCAAACATAATGTACTCGAAGCTTACGCGGCGCTGCCCCGTCCAGTCGTAGCGGCGAATAAGGTCAATGGTTTCGTCAATCGGATACGCCTTTTGCATGGGCATTAGCTCGCGGCGCTCGCCGGCAAAGGGCGCGTGCAGGCTCACGGCAAGGTGGCATTTGCTTTCGCTCAAAAAGCGCTGTAGCGCAGGCTGCACGCCAATGGTGGACACCGTTACCCGCGTGGGCGACCACGCCATGCCCCAGGGTGCGGTAATGATTTCGAGGCTTTTTAAAACATTGTCAAGATTATCCAACGGCTCGCCCATGCCCATAAACACAAGGTTGCTGAGCTGCGCACTTTCGCTTACGCTAAAAATTTGGTTGATGATTTCGGCCGAGGTGAGGCTTTGCAAAAAGCCCATGCGCGCCGTCATGCAAAAGGTGCAGCCCATTTTGCAGCCCGCCTGCGATGATACGCACAGCGTGGTTCGCTCGCCGTCGGGAATGGCAACGGCCTCAATGCTGCCCTGCTTTTTGCCCACCACCTCAAACAGGTATTTGCGCGTACCGTCCTTCGATGTTTGCACGTTGGTAGGCGCGCTCAAGCCAATGCAGTAGCAGCTTTCCAAGGCTTCGCGATGCTTGACCGAGAGGTTGCTCATGTCGGCAATGCGGGCTACGCGTTTTTTGTAAAGCCAGTCGGCCATTTGCTTTGCGGCAAATTTTGGCATGCCAACTTCGGCGGCAACTTGCTCCAGCTCGGCAAGCGTTTTTCCTATTAGGGGAATTTTTGTTTCCATTTTCGGCACAAAAATACAAAATAATGGCTAATTTTGCTCCCTTAAATAACATGGATTAAAGATGTAAGGACAAAAGACCGAAGGACAAGTCTCTCGTCTTTTGGTCTTTGTTCTTTAATCCGTATAAAATTGTGGAATTAGCAATAAAGTATAGATAATGCACTTTCTTCAACCACCCCCAACCCCCTAAAGGGGGTTATAACCGAAGTGCTAATGTTATTGGGGGTAAAATGAATAAAAGCTACACGTAATTACCAATTCCAAAATTGTAAATAGTAAATCGCCATTTTCAACTCTCAATTTTCAACTAAAAAAGTGTCAACCTTTCTTTTCGATAGCATAATTGTAGGCCCCATAAAGAGTCGCAGGCTCGGAAAATCCTTGGGTGTAAACCTGCTGCCGCTAAAAAATAAGCTGTGCAACTTCGACTGCATTTACTGCGAATGCGGTTGGAATGCCGATGGAAATCCCCAAAAAGCAAAGCTGGAGTTTAACTCCGCCGAAGCGGTGCACGCCGAGCTGGAAAAGCGTTTGCGCGAGCTGCAAGTCGAAAATAATTTGCCCGATGCCATTACTTTTGCCGGCAACGGCGAGCCCACCATGCACCCGCGCTTTGCGCAAATTGTGGACGATGCCATTTCGTTGAGAGATAAATACGCGCCGCAGGCCAAGGTGTGCGTGCTGACGAACGCCACGCTCATCAATCGCCACGAGGTAATGGCTGCGCTGCAAAAGGTGGACAGGGCAATGCTGAAGTTCGATTCGGGTTTTGATAAAACGGTGCAACTATTGAACAATCCGCAGGGCAACTTTTCGGTGGAAAAATTGGTGGAGAGCATGAAAACTTTTGGCGAAAAGCTGATTGTGCAAACCATGTTTTTGCGCGGCACATGCAACGGCGTACCCGTTGATAACACTACGGAGGAAGAGGTAAACCGTTGGCTAGAAATCTTAAAACAGCTACAACCGCGCGAGCTTACTCTTTACACCATCGACCGCGAAACTCCTGCGCAGGGATTGCAAAAAGTTACCCCCGAAGAGTTAGAAAAAATTGCCGAAAAGGTACGGGCGTTGGGGATAAAGGTGGAGTCGCATTGGTAAAACAATTTGGCCTGTGCGTACCGTCATTGCGAGCGGGTTTAGCGAAGCAATGACGTGGGGCGAATTTGAAATTTGAAACTTGGAATTTGAAATTAAATGAATAGGCAAACCGATTTTTTAGTAATAGGTTCGGGTGCGGCAGGGCTCAGCTACGCGCTCAAGGTGGCGGAGCACGGCAAGGTGCTGCTCATTACCAAAAGTGCGTTGGACGACAGCAACACCAACTTTGCGCAGGGCGGAATTTCGGCCGTAACCTCGGCGCACGATACCTTTGAAAAGCACGTGCAGGACACGCGTGTGTGCGGCGCCGGCCTGTGCAATGAGGAGGTGGTGCGCATGGTGGTGCGCGAGGCGCCCGAGCAAATTGAGCAGCTGGTAAAGTGGGGTGCGGAGTTTGACCGCGATAGCGAAGGTCGCTTTGATTTGGCGCGCGAGGGCGGCCACAGCGAGCACCGCATACTGCACAGCAAGGATACCACCGGCGCCGAAATTGAGCGCGCGCTCATTCGTCAGGTGCGGGCGCATAAAAATATTGAGGTGCTGGAGCAGCACTTTGC